>JAOZUV010000441.1 GCA_029938505.1 Bacteroidales bacterium
CTTTTTAAATCAAAATGTAAGTATGTGAAAAAACAAAATTTTGAAATAAAATAATTTTTTTCATTTTTTTACTTGACTTCTGCATCATACATGCATATATTAAAATCAAATGAATAATATTGACACATTACCAAAAACTACTTTTAGTGGACGCAGGTTCACCAGAAAACAGTTAGCTCAGGTTCAGGAAACTGTTCATACGTTCCAAAATCTTAGCCGTAAGGAACTATCTTTGACAATTTGTGAGCATCTTAACTGGAAGACTCCTAATGGAAAATTAAAAGTAAATTCCTGTTTGACTTTATTGGATAAGCTGGAGGCTTACAATATTGTAAAGCTTCCGCCAAAAAGAAAATCGAAAAAGCCTGTTCGACATATACTTAGCTTTAAAGACAAGCCGGATACCACACCTGTTAATGGCACTCTTGACTCTATTGGGCATATAACATTACAACCGATTAAGACAAAAGAAGACAGAGAATTATGGAAAGCGTACTTACAAACATATCATTATTTGGGTTATAAACATCCGTTTGGATCTCATCTTGGTTATTTTGTTGTGTCTGAAAAAAAACAGCAAAAGCTCGGTTGTCTTTTGTTTTCTGCATCAGCAGCCTGGGCGCTTGCTCCAAGAGATGAATTGATTGGTTGGAAAAAAAAACATAAACAAAAGACTTTGAATCATATTATCAGCAACAATAGATTTGTAATTTTTCCATGGGTTAACATTCCTAATCTTGCCAGTAAAGCTCTATCGCTTGCCAGCAAAAGAATACAGAACGATTGGTTCAAATCATTTGGATATAAACCAGTATTAATTGAAACGTTCGTAGATACTACAAAATACCATGGTACATGTTATCAGGCATCAAATTGGCAGTATATTGGGAAAACTAAAGGGCGTAGTCGTTTTGATAAAAAATATGATCGTAAAGGAACCATTAAAGATATTTATATATACCCATTAGAATCCGGCTGGCAGGATGTTTTGACAAATTATCGCAGTTGTTCCTCTTTGAAAAAAAAATACAGAAATGATATCCAATTAAGCAATACCAGATCTGTAGATGATACATTTGTAATATTGTGGGAAAAAGTTGTTAAAATCATAAGTAAAGTTGCTTCACAGTATGATGAGAAATGGCAGGTTAGAAAAAGGATTATAAATTCAATGATGCTTATTCTTTTAATTTTTAGATTAGTTTGTTCAAAGAATGCCCAGAGCTATGGCACGACCATTGATGAACTATGGGACAGTTGCGACAAACTGGATCTTTCTTTAAGTACAAAAAAGTCTATTGCCCCATCTTCTTTTTGTGCTGCACGAAAAAAAATGGATGAAAATATATTTAAGCAAATTAATCAGGAAATTATTACTGCTTATGGACAACAATACCAAGAGGATGCATATAGATGGTTGGGACACAGAATTTTTGCAGTGGATGGGTCTAAGCTTAATCTTCCGAGACCTTTGCAATCCTGTGGCTATAAATTGCCGTCAAGCAAGTCATATTATCCACAAGGTCTGCTAAGCTGCCTTTATCAACTTAAGTCGCAGATACCTTTTGATTTTAACTTAAACTCACATGCTGATGAACGTTTAAGTGCTCAACAACATTTGCAGGTTTTACACGAAAACGATGTGGTTGTGTATGATAGAGGGTATCTTTCATATATAATGCTATATAAACATTTGAAATCAAAAATACATGCTATTTTTCGTATACCTAAAAACAGCTTTACTGTTACCAGAGATTTTTTTTCCAGTCAGGATACAGATATAATAACATCAATATATCCTTCTTCAACAACTATTAGGGAAATAAAGGATAAACATCCAAATTTTGAAATAATTCCAATTAAGATTCGTCTTATCAAATACTTTATAGAAGATCATACATATTGTCTTGGCACAACACTTATCAATAATGATAAATATAATATAAAAGATTTTATTGAAGTATATCATGCCAGATGGGGTATAGAAGAGCTTTATAAGGTAAGCAAGCGAACATTTATAATCGAAGATTTTCATGCCAAAAGCGAGCGCGGTGTCAAACAGGAAATTTTTGCGCATTTTGCACTTATTACTATGAACCGGATTTTTTCAAACCAGGCAGATATTGATCTGAATCAAGTAAACAGGCTTAACGATTTATCAGAGACCCGGACGTCACACAAAATTAAAACAAATTTTAAAAATTGTATTAATGTTTTTGCACGACACATTGAGGAGTTGCTACTCTTTCAGACAAAAATCAAAACAACAATTAAACAAGTTTACCATTTTATTATTGGCAGAAGTCAGAGAGAAAGACCGAATCGTTCATATATTCGGAAATCCATGAGACCTGAATCCAAGTGGCGTATGCAAAAAAGAAAAAAATGTAATTCTTTATAGATTATAAATTTTAAAACTTCCAATAATCATGCTATTACTATAATCTCTTAAACGAATGGCTAAAAAGCTTAAACGAATGCCATTGGCAGTTATATGCCCTCCAATATATACCAAACCTTTTTATAAATTGATGCGTTTTTTCCAAGTGCATTAACCCATAGTTGACAAACTCGTAAAAAGTCCGATTGTACCCATTCTCAAAATTCAGACTCAATAATTTCAAGTAGTTACGTAGGTCAAAAATACAGTTT
>JAOZUV010000442.1 GCA_029938505.1 Bacteroidales bacterium
CTCTGGTATCCATTCCTTCAATTTCTAAATCGTCTAGTTCAATATCTTCTTCTTCGTCAAACAAAATTAACAAGGGTTCTTTAAAACGTTTAGTGGTGATTCGTCTATCTAAAGATAATAATAGTGTTGGTAAAATAAAAAGATTTGATAAAAGTGCTACCAATAAAGTAAAGGCAATTAGATAGCCCATGGCTTCTGTTCCTCCAAAACTCGATTGGGTAAAAATAGCAAATCCAAAGAATAATACTACTGATGAATAAATCATGCTATAACCTGTTTCGCGAAGTGCTGACAAAACCGATTCCTTGATATTCCAGTTGTTTAGTTTTAGTTGTAAACGATATCTGGATAAGAAATGAATGGCATTATCAACAGAAATACCCAAGGCAATACTAAAAATTAAAATGGTTGATGGCTTAATTGAAATGGCAAAGAATCCCATCATCCCGGCAGTCATTAGTTGAGGGATAAGATTTGGGATTAGTGATATTCCAATCATTCTACCAGAAGTAAATAATAATGCCATTAAAGCACATATAATACCTAAAGCCAATAATAAACTGGTCATTAAATTACCCACCAAATAATTGGTCCCTTTGAGGAAAACGATACTTGTTCCAGTAATATTTACTTCATAGCGTTCGGAGGGGAATAATTTCTCAATTTGTGGTTTGAGTTCATCCATAATTCGCTGGATGTCTTTCGTCCCGATATTAGCCATTTGAACACTAATTCGTGTGATGCTTAAGTCTTTGTCGACAAAAGAATTTATCAATGACTTTTCATCGCTTCCTTCGAGTTTTGGGATATAGCCTAAGATGAAATTCTTCTCCTGATTATTGGGAAGTTCATACATTTTTTCATCGCCATTATAGAAGGCTTGTTTCGAAAATTTGGCTACCTCAACCAGCGAAAGTGGTTTTGAAAGTTCTGGATATTTGGCCAAAATTTGTTGTAACTGATCGATCTTTTTTAAATTCGATAAACGTAAAACACCTTTTTTCTTCTTGGTATCGATAGTTATTTCTAGAGGCATTACGCCTTTAAAATGTTCTTCAAAAAACATTAAATCAACGTAAAGAGGATCTTTGTGAGGAATATCATCCACAATATTTCCAGTAGTCTTGAGTTTTGTGACTCCCATTATTCCAACAAAAATAATAATGCCAGCAATAACATAAACCCACAAACGGTGGTGCTGAACAATGTTCACAACCTTGTCTAAAATTTTACCAACATTGCCTTTTTCCAAATGTTTGAGGTGGCGTTTTTTGGGTGGTTTTAAATAACTAAAAAAGATTGGTATGAGAAAAAGAGTTAGCAGATAAGCCAAAATAATATTGATGGAAGCAATGATTCCAAACTCAACTAAAATTTTATTTCCGGTTACGATAAATGCTGCAAAACCAGCTGCTGTAGTTGCGTTAGTTAAAAGGTTAGCGTTCCCAATTCGCCGTACTACACGCGATAAAGCTTTAATTTTATTGCCATGGGCAACATATTCGTTATGGTATTTATTTAGGAGGAAAATACAATTTTCTACTACAATCACAATAAGCAATGGCGGCAATATTCCCGTGAGCATGGTAATTTTATAGCCCAAAAATGAAATGGTTCCCATCACACAAATCACATTAATAATCACAATAATGATGGTGAAGATTACAGCCGTAAATGATCGGAAAAAAACAAGAAGAATGAAAGCTGCAATAATTAATGCCGCGTAGATAAACACCTGCAGTTCATCTTCAACTTTTTTGGAAGTGATGGTACGAATATAGGGCAAGCCTGAATAATGAGCTTTAATTTCATGTTTTGATGCAAACTCCTCAACCGTATCACGGATATCATAAATTAGCTGAACACGGTTTTTGGTGTTCAACATTTCTTTATCCAGTGTGATCATCATCATACTCACATTGGTTTCTTTATTGTAAAGCAAACCATTGTAAAATGGAAGTGAGTAAATTACCTTTTTTATGCTGTCTAATTCTTGTTGAGTGCTTGGTTTCTCAGTAATGATGGGTTTAAAATCAAATTTCTTTTCTTCGGTATTTTTTATGAGCTGAAAAATTTTTCCAATGGATACAACTTCCTGTACACCTTCAATAGTTTTGATGTTATTCGTCAGATCATACCATTCGTTGAATTCATCCAGTTGAAATAATTTTTCATCCTGTATGCCTACAAAGAAAACACTCCCATCTTCACCAAATTGTTCTCTGAATTTTTCGTATTGAATGCTTGTTGGGTCCGAAGCAGGAAGCATTTTGGTCATTTCGTACGAAAGCTCCACTTTCGTGGCCTGATAGCCCATGAAAATGGCTAACAATCCAATGATGATTAAATTATTAAAGCGATACCTTAAAATGATCCTAACCAAGTATTTCCACATGCTGTCTTTCTTCAGAAAAATATTAAACGATAATTAACTGATTTCGTTTCGTTTATAAACGATTCCTTTTCCTTTTTAGGAGGCTCGAAATTAACACATTTATTTTGAATAGAAAAATGATTTAGAATGATATCGCTGACTTATGATTATTTAACATTTTAAAAAGCTGACGCTTGTCTTACAGGCTGATTGCGAATTTTCTATCTTTGCAAAAAGCAAAACAATGACTGAGTATAAAATATTA
>JAOZUV010000443.1 GCA_029938505.1 Bacteroidales bacterium
GAAAATTTAACGTCCTACAATTATCTGTTCTTAACCACATTTAGTTAATAAGTTCTCAACATCCGAAATCTCAATAAATGAAGCACCATTAGAAGGGCCAAAATTTCCAGCCAGAACAATGACAATATCAGATGCTTTTAGTAATTTTTTTTCCGTCAATAAACTCAAGGATTTACAAATAAACTCATCCGAATTTTTTACCGGTTTTATAAAATTTGCTTGAACCCCATACGAAAGTGCAGCTTCACGCACAATGCGTTTATCGTAACACATAGCATAAATTAAATTGTCGCCACGATAGGCAGCTAAACTCCGTATAGTACGCCCGGAAGTGGAGTCGGCAATAATCGCTTTTGAAGATATTTCTTTAGAAGCATTTACTGATGCTCGAGCCAAAAAAGAGGTTATTTCATTATTGATTACAACAACTGGAGTGTCGTGATAATCTTTTTTATTCTTTTCAACTTCACGAGCTGTATCTACCATCACTTCGATAGCTTCAAGTGCATAGTTTCCAAAGGCGGTTTCTCCACTTAACATCATCGCATCAGTACCATCATATACGGCGTTTGCAATATCACTAACCTCTGCACGAGTAGGACGGGGGTGTTCAATCATAGAGTGCAGCATTTGTGTGGCAATAATAACAGGCTTACGCGATTTAATACACTTATTAGTTAGTTCTTTTTGAATAACAGGAATCTTTATTTGTGGGATTTCTATTGCTAAATCACCCCTTGCAACCATGATCCCGTACGAGTGGTCTAAAATTTCATCAATATTGTCGACCCCTTCTTTATTCTCAATTTTGGAAATTAATTTGATACGACTGCTTTTTTTATCTAAAATTTTTTGAATTTCAATGAGATCTTCTTTGCGTCTTACAAATGAGTGCGCAATAAAATCGATATTGCTATCAATTGCAAAGTCAATAAATTCACGATCCTTATCACTTAAACTTGGTAATTTAATTTTAACAGATGGCGTATTAACACTTTTGTTTTTTTTGACTGTTCCATTATTTTCAACCCTGCAAATCAATTCGTTTCTGGTTTTATCAGTAACTGTAAATTCAATTTCTCCATCATCAATCAAAATGCTACTTCCGATACTTAAATCATTGACATAGCCAGTATAGTTAACTGAAAAGTTTTCTTTGCTTACATTGGGGTCGTTATTTCCATTGATTTTAACAAAATCTCCTTTTTCAAGTTTTAAGCTTTGGTTAAAATTTGCAGTACGGACTTCAGGACCTTTGGTGTCAATTAAAATGGCGATTTTTTCAGAAACAGTACGGATATTATTAATTACTTTAGCAGCTTGTTCTGTTGTTTGGTGAGCAGTATTTAGTCTGACAATATTCATTCCTGCATCATAAAGTGAGCGTAAAAATTTGACATCACATTTTAGATCGGATATAGTGGCAATTATTTTGGTTTTCTTTTTCATATTGATTGGAATATTTTAAGCTAATTAGATTGCAAAAGTACGAAAAATAAGGCTCTTATACATTGTTGGCTGTTAATTAAATATTACATTTGTACGCACTAAATCATTAAAAATGGCTTCAAAAAAATTCAAAAAAATTGAAGAAATATTTAATTCTATTTCTCATGGAATTGGAATCCTTTTGGCTTTTGCAGGCGTTACTTTATTAATTGTTTTTGGAGCTATTCATGGAGATGCTTGGCATGTGGTTAGCTTTTCGATATTTGGCGCAAGTATGATCGTCCTTTATACAGCCTCTACTTTTTTTCATGGCGTTAAAAATCCACGTACGAAATACAAACTGAATAAATTTGATCATTCCGCCGTTTATATTCTCATTGCTGGAACTTATACCCCTCTTGCTTTAGTTTCTTTGAGAGGAGCTATTGGTTGGGTGATTTTTGGTTTGATCTGGGCTTTGGCTATATCGGGTGTGGTTTTTAAAGTATGGTTTTATCAACATAAATATCGCAAAATCTCAGCCTGGATGTATTTTATTATGGGATGGTTGGTAATTGGAGCCATAGTTCCTGTTATTAAAAATGTCCCAACAATTTCGTTGTATTATATGCTTGCAGGATGTTTGTCGTATTCGGCAGGTGTTTTTTTCTATATTAAAAAAGATTTACCATTTGGGCATTTAGTTTTTCATCTCTTTTGTTTAGGCGGAAGTATTTGCCACTTTTTTGCTTTCCTTAAGTTGGTAGTTTAAATTTTTTAGTATTTATTTTATCACGGATTAAATATTGTGATAATAATCTAGTTTTTTCAGCACATAGTTTTTAAAACTTCTTCCGATCGGGATTTTTTCATTTTTTATTCCGATTGAAACGGGAGAAATTGAACTGATATGTTGAATGTTGACAATATATGAATTGTGAGTTCGGATGAATGCTGATTCTGGTAGCATTGTTTCTAATGTGCCAATTTTTTGTTTTGCGATGTGGATTTCCTTAGTAGTAATAATCTTGACATAGTCTTTAATGCTTTTAATGTACAGGATGTCATTAATCAATATTTTAAATATTGTTTTGTTCTTTTTGATGTAGATAAATGTGGATTCCTCAGATTTAGGCATAGATACATCCACTAACTTGGGCGAAGTATCAGTTCGTTGATAATATTTATTTAAAGCTTTGATAAGACGTTCT
>JAOZUV010000444.1 GCA_029938505.1 Bacteroidales bacterium
GGGAAATTGCTAAACGTTCCGAAATTGAGGTCGAAGCTGTGAAATCTTATCTTAATCGCTTAAAGCAATTTAATGTGATTGATTATATTCCTCAAAAGAGTAAACCTCAAATTGTTTTTACTCGTGAGCGTTCAGATGTAAAGAATTTGTTGATTTCTAAGGAAACATATCAATATCGAAAACAATCTGCGAAAGAACGTTTACAAAGTGTTGTGGATTATGTGCAATCAGATAATCGCTGTCGGAGTCAGTTGTTGTTGGCATATTTTGGGGAAAAAGAAAGCTTGAGATGTGGAAAATGTGATGTATGTCGAGAACGAAATAGACTGGATATAAATGAACTCGAGTTTGATAATATTCTGGAAAAGATTAAACCTCTATTAACAAATCGCCCCCATTATTTGCAGGAAGTCATTGATAAACTCCCCGAATTTAATGAAGACAAAATCATTAAAGTAATCAGATGGTTACAGGATAATTATAAAATTGAGACGAATGATATGAACCAACTTAAATGGTTTAGTCAATCCCGATTGAAATTATAAATTAAACCCAATAAAAAAAGGCCTGCAAATCTGCAAGCCTTTTTTCTGAAATAACTTTTTAATAAGTTATACTGTTCCAGCTAGGTCATTACCAGCTTTGAATTTCACAACTTTTTTAGCGGCGATATTAATTTCTTTACCAGTTTGTGGATTTCTGCCTTTTCTAGCTGCTCTTTTTGTAACAGAGAAAGAACCGAAACCTACTAAAGCTACTCTGTCACCTTTTTTTAATGCGCCAGTTGTTGCTCCAATGAAAGAGTCAAGAGCTCTTTTTGCGTCAGCTTTGGTTAGTTTTGAATCAGCTGCAATTGCTTCAATTAATTCTGCTTTGTTCATTTTACTTGGGTTTTAGTTAATAATTATATTATCGAAGAACTTGCAAATTTATAAGAATATGTTTCAAATGCAAGTAAAATGCGCTAAAACCCCCGAAAATGTTAATAAAACTGAAAATTTGTTAATAACTGAGGTGCTAATTGGCAGGAAAATGCAAATCTTCTGTAAGTATTGATATTGTTAGTTATTTAACAATATAGCCGTTATTGAACCTGAACCCACGCAAAAAATCAATGATTTTCATGCGCTTTTTTCCTTCTAATTGGATTTCTCCTAAAAATAACCAGCCGTTTAAACAGCTAATTTTTAAATAGCTTTTTTGATCGCTTTCAACAACACCAGTTTCGGTGGTGTTTGGAGAAGATTCGAAGCGTGAATTATAAATTTTAAGGTTAAGTTTTTTATCTTCTATGTATAAAAAAGTATAAGCTGTAGGATAAGGACTAAGACCTCTAATTAAATTATAAATATCCTCACCTTTTTTATTCCAGTTAATTTGGCAATTTTGTTTGTTTAGTTTTGGGGCATGTTTAATCTTTGTTTCAGGAGCAAGGATCTCTTTTTGAGGAGTTGTGTTAATTTCACCTTTTGAAATAACCTGAACAGTCTTTAAAACCAATTGGCTGCTAATTTTCATTAAACGGTCATGGATGTCTCCAGCTGTTTCGGTAGATGAAATATCTATGCTTTCTGATAAAATAATACGGCCAGTATCGATTTCCTTATCTAAAAAGAAAGTTGTAACACCAGTTTTATTTTCTCCGTTTATTACTGCCCAATTAATAGGGGCTGCTCCTCTATATTGTGGAAGTACGGAAGCATGTAAATTAAAAGTGCCTAATTCAGGCATCGCCCAAACTATTTCTGGGAGCATTCGAAAAGCAACTACTATTTGTAAATCAGCTTGTAGCGATTTTAATTGAGAAATAAATTCAGGATCTTTTAAATTTGTAGGTTGAAGAATATTCAGATGATGTTCCAGAGCATATTCTTTGACAGCTGATTGTCTCAACTTTTTACCCCTACCAGCTGGTTTATCGGGAGCCGTAATAACACCCACAATTGTATAGTTGTTTTCAACTAAAATATTCAACGAGGCAACTGCAAATTCGGGGGTGCCCATAAATAGGATGCGTAAGTTTTTCATGCCCAAATTTTTATTTAAAGATAAAAAAATACCTGACTTGAATAAGCCAGGTATATAATTTATATTGTTTAGATGTTTATTTTTTAGCTATCTGTTTAGCACGAGTAATATATTTTTCAATATCTCTTGCTTCAGTGCTATTTTTATAATCATCTTGAATACGTTGGTATACTTTCAACGCATTTGTATAATCTTTAAGAATTTCATAAGTCAAACCTGCTTTAAATAAGAAAGCGGGTGCTGTGAATTCGTTTTTGTCTTTATTTGCAGCATCTACATAATATGACGCAGCTTTGTCAAAATCTTTTAATTCTGAGTAAGCATCACCAATAGCTCCTAAAGCCATAGGGGCAACAATATGATCGTCAATTGAGAAATCTTTGAGGTAGTTAATGGCATTTTTAAATTCTCCTTTTTTCAACAAACAGATACCTGCGTAGTAATTAGCCAATTTTGCTGTTTTAGTAATTCCATACTCATCAGAAATATCAATAAAACCTAAATAATTCCCATCTCCATAAAGTGCTTTGTCTAAAGAATCTTTTTGGAAATACATCTCAGCCATGAAAATTTGTGATTGTG
>JAOZUV010000445.1 GCA_029938505.1 Bacteroidales bacterium
GTAAAGGTGAAAGTAGCCATAAAAAATCGTGTTGGGGCTAAATTAGTAGCCCTCAACATGACTGATCTCACTCCAGAATCTGAATACAACAAACTGAAAATCATGAGTGAGATGAATACAGAATGGCGCGACAGAGGTGCTGGTAGACCGACCAAAAAGGAAAGAAGAAGCATCACCAATCTAAAGAACAATAAATTTTAACATTATGAAAAGATTAGGACTCATTATTTTTGTCATCGCAATCCTGTTTGTATTTCACAATTGTACTCCAAGAGTAAAAGATGCAAAAACTACAGCAATTTCAGAAAAATCAATTTCTATTGCGTTTTATAATGTGGAGAATTTATTTGACACGATTGATAGCCCCAATACGGAAGACAGCGAGTTTTTGCCTGGGAGTAAATTGGATTGGAATACAAAAAAAGTAAATCAGAAAATTGAAAATATTTCTAAGGTTTTATTTTCTATTGATAAAAACCCACCTGCAATTATTGGTCTTTGTGAGGTTGAGAATAGAGCGATATTGAACGACCTGATCCAACAATCCGAATTAAAAAATTACGACTATAAAGTCATTCATAAAGAAAGTCCTGATTTTAGAGGAATCGATGTAGCACTTTTATATAAAGAAGGCAGTTATACTCCTCTCCAAAATGAGTGGATCAAAATTCAATTTCCATTTGATACGGCTTATACAACCCGAGACATTCTTTATTCCAAAGGCTTACTTTCAAATAATGACAGCATTCACATTTTTGTAAATCATTGGACTTCGCGCTGGGGAGGACAAGAGGTTACCGAGGCTAAACGAATATTTATTGCTGAATTACTCAAAGAAAAAACGGATAATATCTTAAGCAGAGATCCCTATGCGAATATTCTAATCATGGGTGATTTGAACGACAATCCAACAGACAAAAGTTTGATAGAAGGATTAGATTGCGCCAGTATTTCTGATAATATTAATCCAAAACAGATGTATAATCTTTCCCTCTCAAAATTTCAAAATGGAGAAGGGACGCTTTTCTACAAATCGTGGGATTTGTTTGATCAGATGGTGGTTTCTGGAAATCTTATTCAGACAAATAGCAGTACAAAAATCAAAGGAAATACACATCATATTCTCCGAAAAGAATGGATGATATTTACGGATAATAAAGGAAATCAACGACCAAATCGCACAGCTTCTTCAGGTAGATATTACGGGGGATATAGCGACCATTTACCTATTTGGTTAGAGTTGGAACTTAAATAATATCTTTAGTCTATTAATCTAAAGTCTTTTTTTACTGCTAAAATCTACTTTCTTCACTAGTTGACCTTCTTCATCAAAATAGGCCCAAATACGAATTCGTTTTCCTTTTTGGTAGTAACCAGATGTCCTCAACTTTCCATTTTTATAAAATGAAGTAGAGCGCCCATCTAACAGCCCATTGAAAAACCAAGATTCACTTGATTTGCTCCCATTCTCAAAATAGTAAAGCCATTGGCCATGTTTTTTATTTCTCTTATAATTACCAATAAGCTTTATTTGACCGCTTTCATAATAAAGTTCCTTTTTCAAAAGTTGGGATTTATAAATAGAGGAATAATAATTAACCCTTTGAGGATTGCCATTCTCATAAAAACCATCCACCATCGAAATTGAAGATGATTCACAGGAGGTAAATACAAATAAGATAAGAATGGTAAATAATTTAGATTTCATTTAAGATCGATTAAACAAAATTCGTTGACCCTTTACGCTTTCATCAAATTGGTTTTCGCTATATGCCAGGTGCCCATTCACAAATGTATGGAGCACTTTTGAACGGAATGTTTGACCCTCGAATGGTGACCATTTACATTTATAATGGATGTTTTCAGTTTCAACTTTCCAAGATTTATTGGTATTAACAATAGCCAAATCGGCATGATAACCCTCTTTTATAAAGCCGCGTTTTTCTACCTGATAACAGATAGCTGGCGCATGACACATCTTCTCAACAACTCGTTCCAAACTAATTTTCCCATCTAAATAAAACTCAAGCATTGCCACTAATGAATGTTGCACCAAAGGGCCTCCCGATGGGGCTTTAAAATAAGAATTTTGTTTTTCCTCCAACGTATGGGGGGCGTGATCGGTAGCCACTACATCCAATTTATCATCAAGCAAAGCTTGAAATAATGCTTTACGGTCTGACTCTTTTTTAATGGCAGGATTCCACTTAATCCGTGTACCTAATTCTTTATAGTCTTCTTCAGAAAACCACAAATGATGCGTACAAACCTCAGCAGTAATTCGTTTATCTTTTAAAGGAATTTTATTATCAAATAATTCAATTTCTTTTTCTGTAGAAAGATGCAAAACATGAAGGCGTGTATTGTATTTTTTGGCTAGGTCGACAGCAAAAGATGAGGACAAATAGCAAGCCTCTGTACTACGAATTTCAGGGTGTTTCTCAAGAGGAATATCTTCACCATATTTATTTCGATAAATCTCCACATTCTTTTGGATAGTGGGTTCATCTTCACAATGCACTGCAACCAATAGTTTAGCATTTTTAAAAATAGAGTCCAGAGTATCGATATTATCTACAAGCATATTCCCAGTTGAAGCTCCCATAAAT
>JAOZUV010000050.1:0-935 GCA_029938505.1 Bacteroidales bacterium
TGAAGATTCTTTACTTGTTATTGATTGATTCCGGTTTTGATGTCGCTCTTCGGAATCATCAGCCTCTGATGAACCGATACTATAGATTAAATTTATAATATCTCGAAAATTACAATTCGGCCTTTTCTGTACTTCACGAACAATCTGGTAACGGTATTTAAAAACAAAACTTCTAGGGATTTTTACAATACTCTCATTTAACCATTTTAATTTTGGATACTCAGCACTGTATATAATAATTTTTGCTGTTTTATTTTCCATGTCGGAGTCTAATCCGACTCCAAAATCATTAGGGTGATAGAAGCATAAATCTATTGATTTTTTTTCCATGTCTCCTATCAGACGAGCTAACTTCTTGTTTTTTCTTTTAAAACCAAAAACAACATTATCTAAGTTATGAATCTGTTTTGAACGATCATCAAAAAGAGACTCCTGATCTCCATTATGAATAATATTCAATACTTTTATCGTACTAGAATAAGTCACAATACCCTCCTATCATTTGAATTCGTATTCATCATCAGTGTCATCTGTGTCATCAGTACTCAGTTTTATATTAAAAATAAAAGCGGTACCTATTTTATTATTATTTAACCAATCTTCGTCAATAATATTATTCATACTTTCGTGTTCAGTAAGTAAATTTAACTGATTGTACTTTCCATTGATTTTAGTATGCATATAACTAGAATCACACCAGGCTTTTGTAAATGTCTGCAGTTCAGTTAATTTACTTCCTTTCCACTTTATAAAATTTTCTTTACTCGTAAACCCAGCTCCACGATCAAAAAACTTAATTGTGAAATATGTTTCACCTTTTTTTCTAGTAATTGCAGCTTCTGGACCTACTGATCTATTAGTTCGTTTATTAATATTATCAATTATTGGCTTAATTATGGAATGAAAAGCATGATAATCCAAATATACTTTTAAAC
>JAOZUV010000050.1:945-9340 GCA_029938505.1 Bacteroidales bacterium
TGCATTGAATGAGCAAAGAGATAATATAATATCGTGTATTATCAATTATTGGATCAATTATGGATTCAAGCGCAAAATAATCTAAATATACTTTTAAACCGGCCCCCTGCTCCCAATAATTTTCACCTATCGTAAATCCTAAAGATTTTATCCATTTAGGTATTAGATCATTTTCATAATACAGATCATTTTCTTGAGAAAAACGCTTGACAAAACTTGAACGCCAATAATGATAATGGTCCAGAAAGACTTCGCTCTTCTCAGATCTTGTATCAATAAGCACATCCTCTAATTTTTCCAGCAAAAAACCTGCATGTTTTTCATAATGTGTAAAACTGTGGTTTAGTAACAAATCACGCATTTCATCTTTCTCATCTACCATTACACTAAGAGCATTCTGCCATACATTAGCCTCTTCTTTAGAAGGCAAATCGTCAGGATTTTTTCCTAACTCATTAATAGCTTTTTTAAAATCACGGGGGTGAAAAAGTTTGTTGATTGGGTAGCGAGCACATAAATTATGTAATTTTTGCACACGCGTTTTCAAACTAATACCCCAGCCATCCATAGGAAAAGCCTTTGAAGTAGTATTAATATTAAAAATAATTTTAAATTTAACCTTATCTCCAGCCCAAACAGTGCCATATAGGTCCGTAGTTTTAGCGTAACATTGAAGATGAGACTTCCAATCATCAAACATATTAACTTTAAGAAATTCAATGCGTAATTGTCTTTCTGATTTTTCATTTTTATTTACAATAAGCTGATAGATTGCGGATTTTTTTATTTTTATCCCTAAACTGTTTCGTTCATGGCAATCTACAATTTTTAATTGTTTGATTTTACACTTATAATATTCCATGCCATTAAATTCACACTTGTTAAAAGTTGTTTCCTCATCAAAGCGGATATTTACAAAATTTGCCAAATTTTCAGAACCCTTATTATTGAAGTTAATGTTTTTATACAAACAGTCATTTATTCTACAGAAATTAAAACCGAGAGGCCATTCACTTTTATTTTTTCCTATAAAATTAACCTTCTTTAAATCCGTTGATTCCATCAAGTAGTCACCAGAATGTCTATAAATCTTACAATCATTCATTTTACAGTTATAAAACAAATGAGGCTTTAAATCTTGTGTATTTTCTCCTTTAATACTACTAAAGTCTGTGTTACTAAAAGACGCAAATGTAAATTTTGATTCTGCAGGAATTTCATTCATAGAGCAATCTGTGAATTCCATTTTAATTCTTTTATGCATTGTATCAAATTCTGTTTTTTCTGAATCAATATTTTCTGCAAGAAACGTTATATTTCCAAACTCGCACTTTTTAAACAATAAATTAAGATCATCCTGATCTTCTGCTGAACAAAAACTGGGGAAAATGCAATTTATAAATTTGCAATCTGTAAATTCTGTTTTCAAAAAAGTGCATTTACTAAAATCAATATTGAAAAACGTAAATTTCCTTCCTTGCAAAGCGACAAACTTAGAATTGCTCAAGTCAACCCGGTTATGGTCCAAGAGGTTACTACTGATTTCTTCTCCAACAAATTTACAATTAGTAAATTGATGTTGACGGGTGCTTCTATCTATACTGTTCCCATTGACTTCTGATGGCTCTAGTTTGCATGAATCAAATTTACAACCATCAAAAACAACATTTGTAATATCAACAGTATTAATGTTCTTAAATAAACACTTTTTGAAAATAACTTCTTTAAATATGTGCTGACTTGAATCTGACTTTTTCGCTAAAAGTGAACAGCATAAAACAGAACGGTCTTGTTTTATGAATTCCGCGCCAAATGAAATCTTGAAAAAACCATTCTGTACTATCTCGTATTCCTTAAATTGCATATTACTAATACTGCAATTGTGTAAAATAACATTATGAAATTTAACTCTATAGCCGAATGAACCTCGGAGATCATTCCCATAAAAAAGAACATCATACAAAGAGCTTTCTTGAAACAAAAGAGGCGCTGGGATAGAGTTAACCTCCAGTATTTTTATAAAGGCAGCTTTTGATACCGTTCTTTTATAAAATTGTATTCCATGTATATTGGTATTAATACAGATTATATTATCTATTTCTCGCTTTTTTTTATTTCCAGATGTATTTGTAAAACCTGGCACATAATTATCTTTTAGAAATATTTTGTTGGATATACTTGAAGAATCGATTTCATCCGGTATCTCCTCATTTGCAACATTATAAAACTTAAGGGTATCATCAAATACAAGAATTTCCTGTTCAATAAAGTATCTCAGCTGTTGCGCAGATAGAGCATTAATAGAAGAACGCGAAATAGATTCAGCCAAGTTCATAATTTTTTGCATATAATTTATATTCTCACTCATAAACAAAGTCTCCTTAGTGCGTCTATATAGATGTGTTAGTACTGACTCTCTCAATTTGATTTTGTAATTCTCTAACAATTTCGTCCAGATTTGGTAACTCGCTAACAATTGCATTTAGATTTGACAATTCACTTGCGCTTTCATCAAAATTGTTTTTAAGGGTATCAATTTCAGCGACAATTGCTGAATCTTGAAAAACCACTTTATCTGTTAGAACATCTACAGAATCCTGGATATTAGCACAATCCGTAATTAAAATATTGTTTAATGAGATATTTGAATCAACTAAAACACTCAAAGCCGATATTTCTGAGTTCAAATCTATAGCAAATAGAATTGAATCTTTTAATATTTCAACTCTTTCTATAGTTAATAATTGCAATGAATCAACTTTACTAGATAAATTAGCAAGCCGCTCGTGGATATCCTGAATATTTTGTTGGGAAACAATCTGACTTAAGCTATTAACTTCAACTACAAGCTGCTGCTGAAGTAGCAAACTTGCTGCAAGTGTATCAATAAGAAGGCTATTTTGCTCAGATGCAACAGATATATCATTTTTGAATACTGTAATTTTACTAGACATATCATAAATAAAGTATAGTAATATCAACATTAAGAACATAGCAAATAAATTAATAGCGAATGAACGCCTTAAAATCTTCGATGTTTTGTTAGTAATTTCGCTAATTTCATTTTTTAAAGAATCACCGATACTAACAAAATCATCTTTTGCATTTTTAAGTGTATTAGTTGTATCTTCTAAAGTAGTCACGCTTTCTGAAAGTCCCTCTGCTAACTTCTCGGTCTTTTCAAAATATTTATCATACTTTTGAGATATGTCTTTTTTTATATTGGTAGCTGATTCATTTATCACTGAACTAGAATCTATTCCATTTCGTTTCATAATAACTACCTTACTTTTAATGAATACTTTATCTGTATAAAATTATGTTACTTGCTATTCTAATATTAAGAATTGAATTAATTTGTTCTACAATATTCAATTTATTTTTGTTATAATCAATACCGTGAACACTTTTTTTCATATCATTTGCCTCAAATTGAGTGATCTCAATTCCTCTCTCTTGTGTTTCAAAATCACCCTTATTGAAGTTAAGTTCCGTTACATGTTGCTTCATTTTCTTATTGCATAAGACTTGCAGTAGACTTAACCGCCAGCTTTCGGCAAATTTCACCCATCGTTCATCACTGGACTCGGTAAGGAGAAGGATAGTAAGTTCTTTATTTTTCATACTAGCTAAATCTTTGTAAAAATCTGCTCGAAATGAACGACCACAAATTCCATCAAACCTTGAGTCTACCTCATTTTTACTATTAAAACATTGTACAAAGGAATCCAAACCATCACCAATATAGTCACCTCTGTAGAAAAACTCTCCATATTCGAAAATAACTTTCGCTATAAAGTTTTCCTTAGACAAACTAAAAGGCATATTATCTGAACTTCTTCGGAAGAAAATGTAATTCTTATTCAAACCTGAAACAATACAATCATTTTTAATAAATATCTTACTTTTTTTAGCGTTTTTCTTCGGTTCTACGAAACTATTCAGAAATGCAGGCGGGGTAGATTTAACATCTTTGATCAATTCAATATCTGAGAGAAACTCGACAGTGCAATTATTACTACAACATGGAACAATCAGGATATATGAATCTTCTTGTGAGCTTGCACGAGGCGATACATTAGTCTCTTTTGTTAAAAACAGAGACTTAATCAACTGTTCTATTTTAACTGGTATCTGGTTCATTCTGTCAATCGGATATTTGACAGTATATTCCTTTGCTAAAATATGTTTCCCCTTATAATTAATTAAACTATGAGAAGCGAGCAGATATTTAAAAATATCCTCATCTGTTTCAGTTACCTGTGATCTTACTTCTTTACAATCTTCTATACCCTGTTTGATTTCGGCGTACTGTGCATACCTAGTTCCTAAAATATCTGCTTCCCGGTAAGATGTAATGAAATGAATACTGCAATTATTACACACTTGGCGTAAATGTTCTGTAATCAAAAATATAATATTTTTAAACATTCCATTTCCATGTATATATGAGCTTAAATCACTTTCCTTGTCATTCTCGCCCCACATTATAACAATTACATGAGTTTGTATTTTATTGTTAGGTTGATTTTGATAAAAATTTCTGTGCTCTAACAAATACTCCAAATTAACAAATAGAATTTTGTCTTGAAATACTGGCTTTTTATAAGCACTTTCGAGTCCACGGGATAATTTTTTAGCACATTCCAATTCATTGAAGGAATAGTTTGCCAGTCCCAGGACACTAGTTCCAGTATTAGATACTCTATCTAATAAGTCTTTTTCTCTTGTTTTTTTAGGTAAACTATCTGGATTACATTTATTCATGATTTACAAATCAATCATTAGGCTCAAATGCAACAAGTAAAAATAAGAATATTACCAAGTGACTCATCTTGCTCCAAACTATGTTAAAGCTTCTTTGTACTGTCATGCTCTCAGAGTGAATATTCTTACTCAAATTTAGTCGATCTAGACTCATTTATTGTACTTTCCTGGTTTAAACTGGAATTTGATGCTATGTCATTTGTAAACTCAATGCTAACTTCAATATTGGGATAAAATTCCCGACAGAAATTAGTAATGTAAATTTCGAAATTTTCTTCGGCACTCTGTAAGATATTTTCATTAAGAGCATCTTGCTCAAAATCTTCAATCATTTCTTCAAAAGCGGTATCAACAATGTTAGACAGTCTTCTATGCAACTCATCATCATTCATAAATATAGAAGAAGTCTTTAACTCATAATTTATAGCAGAAGAATAGATGGGAAGAATAGCCAAAATCTGTGCATGCGGTACTATTAACTGAATATTGTTATTAATAGAATCAATATTTATATCAATAGTATACCTTTCCAGATCAATACCTGCAGACACCCTTCCACTCATGTTGATGCTAAATTCAATATCATCAAGCCATCCATAATTCGAGTCACAAGTAAATGCAGCATTTTCTACAAATTCCTCAGTACAGAGTAAACTAATAGATTCTGCTTTTCTCTTAAATACTACAGAAGAAAGGTGAGGATGCACAGCGGTGAAAATTGTATCAGGAGTCAAAACTTCTGATGCTTGAACTACATCCACCTCGTTTAGTTCAGTACTATTTTGTTCCCCAATTGATGTCTCGACAATAAATATAACTATTATTGCAGCAAAAAAAGTTATAATTAATTTAAAGAGAGGTTTAGATAAATTCATAATTAACGCCCCTCCTCAATTGCAACAAATTCAACTTCCTGAACCCCTAATGAAAACAACAACTCTTCAACTATATCTTCCGCGTTTCTTTCAGCTTGCACAAGTATATTACTATGTAATCTTGCTCTATCTTCAACTTCAGGAATAACTTTTGTTCGAAGAGCTATTAAAAGACCGGCAAGCTCCTTAGCCGTATCTGTCATACGATATTCATTTATTATTGGATCATTCAATTTGTCATAATTTATTGTTGCTGAAACAATTTCTGCTGGTGGCAATTGAACAGTTGCTTTTGTAATAATACCAGTCAATTTATTAAATTCTAAACTTTGAATATTAATATCACTAAAATCAACTCCAGCTCTGACTAAAACAACGTAATTGTAGGAAGCGCTAAGTTCAGATGTATAACGCAAGTTGCCATGGTATTCACTTACAGTGCTATCTATTGTAACCGGTACTTCTTCCTGGGCAGTTATAAGCATTCCCATAGAGTCTAAAATGTTTGAATAGTTATCCTGTGAGTAGGTGAAAATTTTAACTTCTTCGATCTGCGGAGGTTGCTCTAAGGATACTTCACGGGTATTTGTAAGAGAATCGTCGCCATTTGAGCTAATTACAATTTTAATCGTAACATAAACACCTGTGATAACAATAACTAATATAAAAAGTAAATGAAATAATTTATTATGTTCACTCTTTCTCTCCATATTTAGCATACTACTTACCCCTTAGATTTTAAGCCACAAACACCAATTGACAAAAGTGCCAATATTGCTTCATCAATAAACGGTAATGGATCCGGAATGATAAAATCAACGATCGTTAGAATTATCAAAATTATACACATACGACCTCCTTAACTTTAGTGAAATAATAATTAAAAACACATCATATCTTATTGAATTTCTTAGAGAAATGTAAAATTAAAAGAGCGACTTCAATTAAAAGAAACGCATATACAAAAGAATATTCTTTACTAAATAATGAAATAAATAAAAGAATAGCTGTAATTGCCATAGCTATTTTCCTGTACACAGCTTTCTTGTAAGCGTCAGTTGACTCAATTCTGTTTGATATCCAGTCAACAATAGTTTTCAGAGAGAGTTTTTCTATTATGGTCACAGCATCACTAGATGATTTACAAAAAATAACTCTTATATTTCTTTTGTCCAAAACATTCCATAAATCACGATGATTTTTCCCTAAACAAGAATTGGGACCACCATTTTCTTTCATGTAATGCTCATACTTCTCAAATCGGGAAAAAATAACAGCCAATTCAGAAGAATTATTATCAACAAGCTGCAAAAAACCACAAATTCCATTTGTCTTTTCTTTCTCTCTTTCCTTATCTGCTAACATTATTTGTGTTAAATCTAAGACATACAATATGGTTTCACTAATTTTACTTTCAGAAGACAATTTCGTTCTAAAATCTTCTTGTGAGAGCAATTGAAATTTAATACTTCCTTTGTGGGGCGGGCCTGATATTTCAGTAATATCTCCTTTATTTTCAGTGGGATTTGTATGAATCCAATGGTTACTATTATACTTTTTAAATGCCTCTAAAAGTTCACGCTCACCACTATTATTATGCCCAACAATGATTACATTTTTCATCCTAATAGCATCCACTTGCTAGAAACTTTTCTTAGTATTTCTTCCTGACTGTAATTATCAAAATCTAATGAAGTCTCCTTTGTCAACTCAGACTTAAATCTTGCCACAGCCCAATCGGGCCAAATAGTGCTATTGTTACTTTTATTAAACATCTCATTTTCGAGCAATTGAAATCTTTCAGTAAAAATATCCACTAAATTCTTTTTAACTCTCTGAATAGAAAATACACTTTCTAAGTAATCTTCGAATGCAATCAAACGACTATCATTTTCAAGTGTCGAAACAACATGGATTTCACAATTGTTTGGGATACTCAAGTTCTCTCTAATTTTATGCATCTTGTCTGGCGAATAAACATCGCTACTAGAATTGTTAGGAAAAGATGGAGAATCAAATAAATCAGCTTTGGAAAAAATCATATCAAAAAGATATTGTTGCAAATTGTTTTCTAGAAACTCTTTCTCACCCTGAATTGGATCATGTGATGAGATGAAAAATAGTATTGGATTGCTATCATCTAAATAATCTATCAATCTCTTAGAATGATTCTCTTTTTTATTTTTTAAAGGAGATGAAAAACCAGGAGTATCAACGAAAGTAACACCGAGTTTTTTTAAAATTCCAAAAGAAGATGATTCAATTAAAATACTATCAATTGTATTTGCCTTACTAGCAAAGCTTTCAATCTTTTTGGAAACCTCTCGAGCGGTACCGTATTTATGTTGCTCAATTGTTATGGAATTGATAGTACGCAATGTAACTGAGTAATCTATCCTCTTAGAATATATCAACTTAATTATATTAGGCGTTACCGGATTAATTCCAACCGGCAAAATATTTTCACCCAAAAGAGCATTAATAAGCGAAGATTTACCAGCACTAGTACTACCGGCAAATGCAACTTCAAGTTTATTCCTCTGATGAAATCCCTGTAAAACTTTAAGGTTTCTGCCAAGAAATAGCTTTTCATTTTTTAGTAATCGAATAATTTTATCATTACCTTCATGAAAACTAATAGTATCATCAAGAAACCGAATGAGCTTTTCAAAAACAAAAATACTTTTTGTAACAAAAACTCTATTTTCGGTCATTTAGTATCACTTCCTCGTTTAATCCAGAAAATACAACCA
>JAOZUV010000051.1:0-4453 GCA_029938505.1 Bacteroidales bacterium
GTATCAACCGAAGTACAACACGATTATCACCATCTGATTCTCTCCGTTCAACATGTGCATTTAATCCATGATAATTGTCTGGAAACTATTACTGTTAGAGGGAAAGCAAAAGACTTAATCAAATTATCAAACGACTTAATTGCAATCAAAGGCATCAAACATGGTCAGCTTGTAATGAGTACAACAAAATAAAAAAATTTGCATCGTGAGTAACACCTTTACAATATTATTAACACCCATCCATAAAGGCACTATACTATTAGCCTCTTTACTAATTCTTTTTACGGCTTCATGTATAAATAAAAAATCAAATACAGAAAAGATTGAAACACGTATTATCACTGATATGAATAAGCGATTGGTCGAGATCCCAATCAAAATTGACAAAATTATTGCACATCGTGCAGGGGCTTTGCGACTGGTTTGCTATCTGGATGCGACAGATAAAATAATTGGTGTCGAATCAAATGAAAAAAGAAGAAGTGTTCCCTATTTATTTGCATATCCCGAACTCCGAAAACTACCCATTATTGGATCCGGAAATAATTCTGACCCTGAGCTTATAGCCCTCCTACAACCAGATGTGCTAATTTGCACTTACCTGAATAGCGGAGAAGCTGACGATTTACAGAGAAAAACCGGCATCCCTGTCGCCTGTTTAAATTATGGAGATTTCAACGAAAAGAAAGATGATTTTTATAATTCGCTGCGACTACTGGGAAATATTGTTGAAAAAGAAAAAAGGGCTGAGTTTTTAATCAACTATATAGAAGGCAGTTTTAATCAGATTATTAATACGTGTAAAAAAGCAGCTTCTAAAGAAAGTGTTTATATCGGAGGAATTGCTTTCAGAGGCTCGCATGGTATCAATTCTACTGAACCAAAATATGCAGCATTCAGATTTACAAATACCAAAAATCTCAGCAGTACTCTCATAGAAAACTCAAGTTCATCGTTCACTAAACTAAGTAGTTGTGTGATTGATAAGGAGCAAATAATTAAATGGAATCCCGATAAAATTTTTATTGACGCCTCAGGATTTACACTTTCGCAAGCTGATTTAGAAAAGACCTCTATTTTAGGAAAAATGCTTTCAGCCGTGCAAAAAGATGAAGTCTATTTATTATTTCCTCACATCTGGCACACCATTAATTACGAACACATATTAATTAACACATATTACATAGCCCGGGTTTTACATCCTGAACTATATCCCGACATGGATATTAAAGAAAAAGCAAACGAAGTTTATACAAACTTTTTAGGCAAAGCCATTTACGATGATATGATCGTATTATACGGAAAAGCTTGTCAGAAATTAAACGAAAATGAATAAAGAAATAATCAAGGAATATAAAAAATTTACAGCACGAAAGCGACTTTTCGTAGTGGTGAGTTCAATACTACTTCTACTCTTGATTATGTTTGGTTTGGTAATTGGATCTTCATCCATTTCGTTTCAAGACTTCCTGAATCTTTTCACTAAAAACAATAATGCCATAAATCATCAAATTATTCTGAATATTCGATTACCAAGAGTTCTGTCGGCAGTATTAGCCGGCACTGCTTTAAGTGTTTCGGGTGCTGTAATGCAAAGCATTTTAAGAAACCCTTTGGGCTCACCTTTTACCTTAGGGATCTCAAATGCAGCTGCATTTGGTGCCGCATTTGCAGTCATCATTTTAGGAGCAGGAAGCACTCAAAGTAGTATGAATGATGCCGTACTTGTAAACAATCCTTATCTGATAACAATCTCCGCTTTTTTTTGGAGCCTAAGCTGTACTATCATCATACTTTTTATAGCTCGTTTTAAAGATGCTTCGCCCGAAACTATGATACTTACAGGTATTATTTTGGGTTCTTTATTTATTGCAGGAACAACAGCTTTACAATATTTTGCGGAAGACGTTCAACTTTCATCAATCGTTTTTTGGACCTTCGGTGATTTGGGACGAGCAAGTTGGCGCGAATTTTATATTTTATTAGCAATCACCCTCCCGTCTTTGGTATTTTTCATCCGAAATAGATGGAATATCCGATCGCTCAATACCGGCGATGAAACAGCTAACAGTCTGGGTGTTGATGTCGAAAAAACACGAATAAGAGTAATGCTAATTGCTTCACTGACAACAGCAGCAGTTGTTGCATTTTTTGGTATCATTGCTTTTGTAGGATTAGTAGTTCCGCATTTAGTGAGACGAATGATAGGCAGCGATGAACGATTCTTAATCCCTGCCACAGCCTTATTTGGAGGCGTATTTTTATTGGCTTCCGACCTAATTGCACGAAGCATAATTGCACCAATGGTTTTACCTGTGGGGATTTTAACTTCATTCATAGGAGCACCTTTATTTATCTTTTTATTAATGAAAGGAAGAGGGAAAAACCTATGGTTAAAATAGAACTCGAAAAACTCGACTTTGCATACAATGGCAATTTGGTATTAAAAAATATCAGCCAGCAATTTGAACAAGGAAAACTTATTAGCATTGTAGGACCTAATGGCTCAGGAAAAAGCACTGTGCTAAAATGCATGGATCGCATCCTACAACCAAAAAAAGGTATCATTCATCTCGATAAAAAAAATATTTTAGATTTTAAAATGAGTGAACTTGCCCGTAAAATTGCCTACGTTCCGCAAAGTGAAGGAGGAACTTTTCCGGCCACAGTTTTTGACACCATACTTTTGGGAAGAAAACCACACATCCAGTGGTCGCCAAAAGAAAAAGATCTTGAAATTATTGCCACCGTAATTGAGAAATTAGATCTAAAAGAAATTTCTTTAAAAAGTATTAATAAACTGAGTGGCGGACAACGTCAACGAGTATTTATTGCTCGTGCTCTGGCACAAGAACCCGAAGTTTTACTTTTAGATGAACCCACAGCAAATCTGGATTTAAAACATCAGATGGAAGTTTTAAAAATTTTACAACAACTATCCCAACAAGGCATAACGGTTATAATAGCTATTCACGATTTAAATTTAGCTTTACAATACAGCGATCAATTTGTATTATTAAAAGAAGGAGAAATTTTTGCAAAAGGTGGAAAAGAAATTATATCGAACGAAAATATTGAAAAACTCTACGATATAAAAGTAAAAATCATTAAAGATAACGGGAACTTTATCATCGTTCCAAAAACCTAAAATGAGCTATGAGAATTACTGAGATTGGCATCATAAAAAATAATTTTGAAAGAGAGAATAATCCTCATGAAATAAAAAAACATGAGAGTCAAATCATCATCAAAGATGAATTCCTGAAAGGATTATACCGCATCGAAGAATACGAATTTATTGATATTGTTTTCGATTTCAATAAATCAACATCCTATGAAATGACTGCCACCACTTTGCGAGGGAATGTTAAAGGCTTATTCAGCACCCGTAAGCCGGATCGTCCCAGTTCTATCGCGGTAACCACCGTTAAACTTCTTGAAGTAAAAGAAAATACGTTGCGTGTTATTGGTTTGGATGCCTTAAATAACACACCCGTTTTAGACATCAAACCCATTGATTTTTCGATGGTGGAAAACAAGCTGGATCAAATTCGTTTGGATGAACTAAAAAATAATCCACGAAGAGAAATTGTAAACGATATTTTGCGTAATGACTTGGATACATTGATGATTAAAGCAGCAGCTTTACACGGGCATTATTGTCCGGGATTGGCCATGGGAATTATGGCTGCTACTAAAGCCATGCGACTCATGCGCGAAACCAGCGATGGAATGGAAGACATACTCGCAATTACCGAAACTAACAATTGTTTTAGCGATGGTATTCAATTTGTAACAGGCTGTACTTTCGGGAATAATGCACTAATATTTAAAGATTGGGGGAAAACAGCATTCACCTTAAGCAAACGAAACGGAAAAGGAATTCGCATTACAATACGTGCTGATGCAAAAGATTATATAAAAACCACCTACCCTCTTTTCAGCGAAAGCTATAAAAAAGTAGTAAAAGATCAAGATCATTCAGATAAGGAAATTCTAAAATTTAAACAATTGGGGAGAGATAGAGGCTTTGCAACTTTACAAATGAGCTTTGATAAACTTTTTGATATTGAAGAAGTTAATGTTAAAATTCCTGACTATGCCCCTTCTCACGAAAGTATTATCTGTAAAAAATGTGGAGAAAGCATTATGTCGACCAGAACTATAAATAATGAATGTTATCCATGTGCAAGCCATGAGTTCAATGAGCTAAATGGCCATGGAATTTTTTGTAACTATTCTACCTTCACCAAGGCTTCGGTGAATAAAAGTGATGAGTTATAAATTATAAGTTATGAGTCAACAGATATGCATAAAATATTTCAAAATTTCACAAACCAACAAATTAACTAAAACATGAACGAACTAACAGTACTCATGGGCACTACAGCCCTAATTGCATTTACTCACACTCTTTTTGGACCCGATCATTACCTGCCATTTATTGTAATGA
>JAOZUV010000051.1:4463-9315 GCA_029938505.1 Bacteroidales bacterium
CTCGAAGGCCAGAAAATGGAGTATATGGAAAACCACTTGGCTTACTTTAGTTTGCGGTATTGGACATGTAGGAAGTTCAATTTTACTAGGACTTATCGGCGTTGCTGCTGGCATTGGTCTACAAAAAATAGAATTCATTGAAGGTTATAGAGGAAATTTAGCCGCTTGGGCATTTATTATTTTTGGACTTATATATATGATTTGGGGAATTTATAGAGCTATAAAAAACAAAACTCATAAACACCGTCACCTTCATAAAGATGGGAGTATCCACGTTCACGAACACACTCATACCGAGGAACACGATCATGTCCACAAAAAGAACATAACACCTTGGATACTTTTCACCATTTTTGTATTAGGACCTTGCGAACCCCTGATTCCAATTATGATGCAAGGAGATGTGATTAGTGGGACTTGGGGTCTTATTTCAATAGCTCTTTTATTTTCAAGTATCACAATTATAACAATGTTAGTCATAGTTTTAATGGCTTCCTATGGAATAAATTTAATGCCTTTCGGGAAACTAGAGAAATACACTCATGCCATAGCTGGGGCTACAATTTTCCTTAGCGGAATGGCAATAGTATTTTTGGGATTATAAATACAATTTATTTGAGCTATTAAGTTGTTTTTTGGTTTAACACTTATGGAACTTAGCCTAAATACAACTTAAACTTATAATTACATAATGAGTACACAGACGACATATAATAATCATAGCGAAATATGGCTTAAAGCCAGTGTTGTTGGGAGTTTATGGGCATCTGTGGAGATCATACTAGGAAGTTTTTTTCATAACCTAAGAATCCCTTTTGCAGGAACTTTTTTGGCTATGAATAGCGTAGCAATAATGATTGCTTTTCACCAAATATGGAATATTAAGGGATTGTTTTGGCGTGCTGGATTAATCTGTGCGTTGATGAAATCTATTTCTCCAAGTGCTATTCTGTTGGGTCCAATGACAGGAATTTTTGCTGAAGCCTTGGTGATTGAATTCTCAACCCGACTATTGGGTCGGAACCTATTTGGCTATATTGTAGGAGGAAGTTTAGCTCTTTTAAGCACCATTGCTCATAAAATAATTAATTTATTAATTTATTATGGCTTCGATTTTATAACAGTATTATCAAATATATACGAATATGCCGTTAAACAGATTGGCTATCCTAATTTACAAGCCAAAACAGCTTTATCCTTTTTACTATTATTGTATCTCATCTTAGGATCTATCTCTGCATTTTTTGGATATGTTATTGGTAAAAGGGCTACTAAAATTCCTTCCGAACAGGAAACCAAAACAACATTCAATATCAATACAGATAAAAAATTATTTGAACTTGATAAAACCCAACGTTTTTCGGTAAATGTATTATTTCTACATTTTTTTGTGATTGCTATTTGCCTGCTAATTATAAATGCTTACTCATTTTACGTAGGACTCTCATTAATATTGCTCTACGTTATCTTTTCGATATTTCATTATAAACGATCATTGAGGCACCTAAAAAGACCTCTTTTTTGGATGCAGGTTATTGTTTTAACTATGCTTTCTACCATCTTTTTTAACGGATTTAAAAATGGGAATTTTTTCGATCCTAGTGGTTTGTTAGTAGGAATAAAAATGAATATAAGAGCATTATTAATTCTGGTTGGATTTTCTGCAATCAGTGTTGAGTTGCGAAATCCATTGGTAAAATCCGTTTTATACCGCCGTGGTTTTTCACAACTATATCAATCAATTGGATTGGCTTTTTCTGTACTCCCATCAATTATTGATCAATTTACTAAACCTAAACATTTTATTCAAAAACCAATATCTGCCTTAAGTAGCATTTTGTTACAAGCAAATCAATTACTGAGAATCTTTAGTCAAAGCATAAAAAAACCAAAAATAATTATCCTTACGGCTGAAAAAAAAGAAGGTAAAACTACTTTTGCCCATGAACTTGTAAAGAACTTAAATTTGAAAGGTATTAAGGTAGGAGGATTTGTAGCCCCCGGAAAATTTGAAAACTTTAGACGATCAGAGTTTGAACTATTGGATTTACTATCTGGAACAAAAAAGCCTTTGTGTAGCATCCACTTGAAAGAAGGCGAAAAAATTGGCCCCTTCAGATTTGATACTGTCGGACAAGCATTTGGAAAACAATTGATTTCTCCCGAAAAACTTAAAAACCTTACTATTGTGGTAATTGACGAAATTGGACCACTTGAAATCAAGGGATTAGGTTGGGCCGAATCAATCGAAAAGTTATTGGAAGACCCGACTAAATTACATTTATGGGTAGTCCGAAAAAGTTTGGTAAATCAAGTGATCAGAAAATGGAATTTACTGGATGTTGAGGTCATTGATATAACAAATTCTGATCCAATAAAAGTTGCTACAAATATAACAAACAACACTCAACTTAAGTAAGAAAATATTAAATCCTTATTAACAGCCAAAAGCAACTACGATTTGTAATTATTATTATTTTTGTATATTTACTAAACATAATTTAAACAGACAGAATTTGTTTTATCTCCCCAAAAACAAATAGCAGAAGTTGATTTTTTTAAAATATAAAATAAACCAAAAGGTGCACAATACATCCCTATACGGGGGTATATATGGAACAATGTTCCACATATAAACTAGTTATATGCAATTTAAATTAAGCTTACATGGAAAGAAAATGTATTTGGTGCTTAATGGAAGAACCTAAGGTAAGTTTTATTAAAAAAGCTCATACAATTCCAAAATCATTAGGAGGGCGAAATCTTAATAAAAACATATGTGATAAATGCAATGAATTCTTTGGTAATAGAAATTATAGCACAAAAACAATTTCAATAGAAGAGGCTCTCAAAGAAGCCTTCACTATAACACGTGGCAGATTAATAAATGAAGAAAATACAACAAGAAAAATTGGTCATTTTAGATCGAAATTTTTCAAACTTAAATTAAAAAATGGGAAATACAATTTAGACATAAAAACATCATTTAAATTCTCTAAACATTTTCAAGAGAATTTATGTAGACAATTTAAACGTGGATTGTACAAAATGTTTTTTGAGGAATATAATAGACAAAAAGGATTTGGATTTGAAAATAAATTTAGCATTGTCAGAGAATTTGCAAGATATGATTTAGGGGATCTGCCTGTATTTTATTTTAAACGAAAATTTGGAGCACTTTTTTTACTTGCAAATGAGGTAGAAACTCCAAAGTTAGTATTTGACAGGATGTCATATTTATATTCAAATGATAAGTTTGTAGAAATTGAGTTTTTAGGACATGTCTTCGGTTTTCCAATAAGAAATTTCACAATCCTCGATTTCGATGACTATATTAAGAATTCATTAAAAATTAAAACAAATTATTTTAAAAATGTTGTTAAAATTGAAAGACTCACAGACATAGATTTAACTATGAGTTTTTTTGACAAATAAAACTGCATATAACAACGGCTCATAAAACATGGCAATCCGTACTCGGTAGATTTAAGGGCTTTTCGCTCAAAGCCTTTTTGTCCGGGGACAAAAAAGCAGGCCGTAGTTTTGCCACATTTCATAGGTACTGTGTTAAAAAACAAGTATTTTTATAAATACTTTTAGGAAGTCGCACTATTCATTTAGTTCTTCTATCCTGCGCGGCTAGGGATTTCTAATCCCTGCCGCTTTTTTATTTCATAGTCTGGATCATAATACGTTTCATTTTTCCATAAACTATACATTAATACTAAAAATTTTCGTTGAACGGCAACTAATGCAATCAATGGTTTCTGCTTTTTGGGTTTTAAGCGTTCATAAAAAGGTTTCATACTCGGATTAAAACGAATCGCAGACATTGAAGGCATATGCAACACTGCCCTAATATGCTTATTCCCTTTCTTACTTATCCGAGATTTTCCTAAAACCTGAAGTGTTGTTGCATACATCAATCTTCTGAATAAAAACTTTTGATAAATCTGATTGCAATACACCTAGACTAAAGGATAAGCGCTCTTTTGAAACATCAATCCCTAGGGATAACTTTAATACATTTTCTGTCATCATGTTTTTTTTAAAATAGTAAACCAATGCTTCCTTCATCACTTTTGCTCGCTTCTGATACGGTATCATCAATGATGCACCTAGCCAAACCGTTAGCAACAATATTTAGAAAAGTTGCATTTGATTCATATTTGGTGTACTTTTACATCAAAACATTAAAGCTATGACACGACAAAGTATATCATTCACAAGGCCAAACGATGAATGGCTAAAGAATCAGGTTGACAATAAAGAATATTCTAGCAAAAGTGAACTTGTTAATGATTTAATTAGGCAAGCAAGAAAACAACAAATTCAAATTGACTGGATTAAGGCAAAACTAGATAAAGCAGAAGATAGCGGATTTACCAATGATAGTAAAGAACAAATTTTAAAACAATCAAAATCTTTGCTTAATGGCTAAATATAGATTAAGTAATGCTGCTAAAGAAGACCTAATACGAATTCATCATTATGGAGTTGAAAAATTTGGAATGAATCAAGCCGACAAATACTTTGATTCATTTTTTGAATATTTTGACATAATTTCTCAACAACCATTTTCATTTGAATCGGTTGATTATATTAAAAAAGGTTATAGACGGTGTGTATGCGGCTCTGACAGTATATACTTCAGAACAGTTGATGACTCCATTGAAATAATGGCAATAATAGGCAGACAAGACTTGAAGAATATTCTTTAATCTTTTGGACAAATCATACTGTTGCCAACAACGGCTCATAAAATATGGCAGTTCTTACTCGGTAGATTTAAGGGTTTTTCGCTCAAAGCCTTTTTGCCCGGGGACAAAAAAGCAGGCCGCATTTTGCGCCT
>JAOZUV010000052.1 GCA_029938505.1 Bacteroidales bacterium
TATCCAACATTATCCAAAAAATGGAGCTTCTCCAACCTATCAAACTCAATTTAAAATTTTATATGATGACAATAATTTATATGTTGGAATACGAATGTTTGATGATGAACCCGAAAAAATTGTAAAACGCTTATCTCGCAGGGATCTTATAGAAGGGGATTGGATATCAATAGGATTTGATAGTTATAATGACAATCGTACAGCATATAGTTTTAGTGTAAATGCAGTTGGAGTGAAAAGAGACTTGATAACTGTAGATGATAATTCTAGAGATAATAGTTGGAATGCTGTTTTTTATGTAAAAGTTTCGATTGATGATAAAGGTTGGGTTGCCGAATACAGAATTCCATTGTCTCAACTACGCTTTGCAGATGTGGAAAATCATAATTGGGGATTACAGATAGTTCGAAATATTTTCAGATTGAAGGAAGATTCTTATTGGCAACATATACCAATAGATGCGAATGGATGGATTAGTAATTGGGGTACTTTGAGTGGAATCAATGGGATTAAGCCAAAATTAGACATTGAAATTACACCCTATTCAGTTGTTAAATCTGAAAATTATTTAGGTGAAGAGGGCAATCCTTATCGGGATGGGAGTAACTTAAGTCTTTCTACCGGAGTAGATGGAAAAATAGGTTTATCAAATGATTTCACTTTAAATTTTACAATTAATCCTGATTTTGGACAAGTTGAAGCAGATCCTTCAGAAGTGAACCTTACAGCTTTTGAAACTTTTTTTCAAGAAAAAAGACCTTTCTTTATCGAAGGTAAAAATATTTTCAGTTTTCCTATATCAGCGGGTGGAGGAGCATTTAGAAATGAAAATTTATTTTATTCTCGCAGGATAGGAAGAAGTCCTCATCGTTCTGTATATGGTTTGAATATGGCGAATAATGAGTATGCTAATATGCCCGATAATGCGAACATATTAGCAGCTTTTAAATTTTCAGGAAAAACCAAAAATGGATTATCCATTGGAATAATGGAAAGTATTACTCCAAAAACCTTTGCAGAAATTAGCGATAACACTAATACAAGAAAAGAAGTAGTGGAGCCTTTAACAAATTATTTTTTAACTCGAGTACAAAAGGATTATAATGGAGGGAATACAACTATTGGAGGAGTTATCTCTGCCACAAATCGCAAAATAACTGAGGAAGAATTAAGCTGGATTCCTGATGCAGAATACAGTGGGGGAGTTGATTTTACGCATTATTGGAAAGATCAAACTTATATGGTTAAAGGAGTAGGGTTTTATAGTCAGGTTACAGGAAGTGGGTCAGCTATTCAAGCACTACAAGAATCTCCAACAAGATATTATCAACGTCCTGATACAGAACACCTAATTGTTGATCCAAGCCTAACAAGCCTCTCTGGCTATGGTGGTGGTTTTAGCTTTTCGAAAGTGGGTGGTGGTCATTGGCGATACTCATCTTTGATTAATTTCCGTTCGCCTGGTTTTGAACCAAATGGATTGGGTTATGTTAGAAATGCAGATGAAATACAAAATATAAATGATGTTTCTTATCAAATATTAAAACCTATAGGTATACTCAATAGCTTACAATTGTATGCTGCCTTATTTAATAGTTGGGCTTTTAACGGTGTAAGGAATGCTATAGGAATGGAATTTCAGATGCATGCACAATTTAAAAATAACTGGCGACTTGATTGGGGTGGATACAAGGGTAGTAAATATCGCAATCGTTTCGATTTACAAGGAGGTCCAGCTTTAATGTATCCAAGAGATCATACTCTATGGTTCGCTGTGAATAGCGATAGCAGAAAAAAACTAACATTTGTAATCCACTCTTCTCATAATGTTGGAAGATATAATTCAAAAGGAAACCATTTGTATGTTTTAGGTGCTAATTATCGTGCTTCAACAGCTCTTTCTTTTTCCATTCATAACTCTTTTGTTGATAACATGAATGAAATGCAATATATTAAAACCATAAATAATAATGGAGAGAATGTGTATTTAATTGGCCAGATGAAAAGCAAAATGTTTAGTTCTTCTATACGGGTTAATTATAGTGTTACTCCCGATTTGTCGATTCAATATTATGGTCAACCTTTTATTTTTGCTGCCGATTACACGAATTTTAAGAAAGTTACTAATTCAACAGCAGATGATTATTTAGACCGCTTTCATCAATATACACCAAGTGAAATTACGAATGTTTCAGGGGAGTATATTGTTGATGCAGATGGCACTCCTGGTGAAGATTACAGATTTTGGGATCCTAAGTTTAACTTTTTTCAATTTCGTTCAAATCTTGTTGTTCGGTGGGAATACTTACCTGGTTCAACGCTTTATTTTGTCTGGTCGCAGGGTCGCACAGGGAATAGTGGCATCGGGAGATTTGACTTCACAGATAATATGAATTCTCTATTTGACATTTATCCAAGCAATGTGTTCTTGCTTAAATTTTCATATAGATTTATAATTTAATTTTTCAAACTTAAAATTATAGGGTGAAGGTGTTACCTTCGCCCTTTTTTTATTTAATTAATTCGTTGCTTGTAAAAACATCATTTATGATTTCCTGATCAATATTTTCAACAAAATTTATCATTTTATTTATGGTTTCAAATGTTATTTTTAATGCAAATCTTATTAGAAAGTTTGAAGTATGAATAGCTGATTTAGCTTATGTTAGATTATTACAAATTACCACAGAAAGGCTGTTTTTAGGGTATTTCGTATTTGCTTTTAAGCCGTTGGTTGCAAGAATTTGCCCACAGGTCGAAATTTGATATTCGCCTTTCATTTTTATAGTATTAATTGCTTTATTTGTGGCGTTATCCATTATATACCTAGTGACATCTTAACTCTCTGAAATACAAATCCATAGAGTTTTAGGTGTTAGTGATTTGAAGAAAAATATTTATGAAATTTGCATTAACCACGAAATTAGTATTGATTGTATGCGTCAGCTTGCTTTTTAATGAAAGTGTTTTAGGACAAGAAAAAAACTATACTGCTAATCGAACTGATGTGGCTCCACGCATTGATGGGTATTTAGATGATACAGCTTGGAATCTTGTTGATTGGGGTAATAATTTTATCCAAGATTATCCAAATAATGGAGTAAATCCAACTTATCAAACTCAATTCAAAATTTTGTACGATGATAATAATTTATATATAGGAATTCGGATGTTCGACGACGAACCTGAGAATATTGGGAAGCGTTTATCTCGTCGTGATAATATTGATGGTGATTGGGTTACAATTGCTTTTGATAGTTATAATGACAATCTTACGGCTTATAGTTTTGGTGTGAATGCAGTTGGGGTTAAAAAAGATCAAATCATTGTGAATGATGATAATCATGGGGATCGTAGCTGGGATGCTGTTTACTTTGTAAAGGTTTCTATTGATGATAAAGGCTGGGTAGCAGAATATAAAATCCCTTTATCACAAATTCGTTTTTCAGATATTGAATCACATAATTGGGGATTACAAATTAGTCGTAATATTTTTAGATTGGCTGAAAAATCCAATTGGCAAAATATTCCCAGAGGCGTTATGGGTAATGTTAGTAATTGGGGAAATTTAAATGGCATAAAAGGGATTAAACCAAAACTAGATGTTGAAATAATTCCTTATTCTGTTTTAAAATCTGAAAACTATAAACCTGAAGAAGGAGACCCGTATAGAGATGGTAGTGATTTTAATCTTTCAATGGGAGTTGATGGAAAAATTAGCCTATCAAATGATTTTACTTTAAACTTTACTGTTAATCCTGATTTTGGGCAAGTTGAGGCTGATCCATCTGAAGTAAATTTGTCAGCTTTTGAGACCTTCTTTCAAGAGAAGAGGCCATTTTTTATTGAAGGAAAAAATATTTTTAGTTTACCATTGTCTGTAGGTGGAGGATATGGCTCAAGGAATGAAAATCTGTTTTATTCAAGAAGAGTTGGGCGAAGACCTCATCTTTCGGGTTATGATTACGAATTATTTGATAATGAATATGCTAGAACACCTGACAATGCTAATATTTTAGCAGCTTTCAAATTATCAGGAAAAACTAAAAATGGATTATCCATTGGAATAATGGAAAGCATTACACCAGAAACTTTCGCAGAAATTGGTGATGAAACAAATTCGAGGGAGGAAACGGTTGAGCCTTTTACTAGTTATTTTTTAGCTCGTGTACAAAAAGATTACGATAAAGGAAATACAACAATCGGAGGAGTTGTTACTTCCACAAACAGAAAACTTAATGCAGATGCCCTTAATTGGCTGCCTGAAGCAGAATATACTGGCGGACTGGATTTTACTCATTATTGGAAAAATAAGGAATATATGATTCAAGGAGTTGGTTTTTTTAGTCATATAAGCGGAAGTAAAGAAGCTATTCTTAATTCGCAAGAATCATCAACTCGATACTTTCAGAGACCTGATGTAAATCATATTAGCGTTGATCCGAATCGTACTAGTTTATCAGGTTCTGGAGGGGGTGTGAAATTTGGGAAAGTTGGTGGAGGACATTGGCGTTATTCTAGTTTACTTAATATGCGTTCTCCTGGCTTTGAATCCAATGGATTGGGATATATTCGTAATACTGATGAAATCATGAATAACAATACTGTTTCGTATCAGATATTAGAGCCAACAGGTATTTTTAATAGCTTGAGTATCTCATCCACATTCTCGAATAATTGGGGCTTTGACTGGAAAAGAATAATAAGTGGAATTGACTTAAGTATGCGTGCCAGTCTTAAAAATAAATGGAGATTTAATTGGAATGTCAGAAAGTCTACGGAATATTTAAATCGTTTTGAATTGCGCGGAGGTCCTGCTTTATTGATCCCAGCTAGTATTAATTATAGGGCAGGAATAAGTACTGATGACAGAAAAAAAATTAGTTTTGGGATGAATGTTTCTCAGGGTATTGGAAGATTCGATTCTTCGCTAAATAAAAATATTTCATTAAATATTAATTATAGAGCTTCAACAGCCCTTTCAATTTCAGTACGAAGTTCAATAAATGAAAGCAGGAATGATTTACAATACATTTCAACAATTGAACACAATGGAGAAAGCAGTTATTTATTAGGTCGTATTAAAAGCAAACGCTTCAATACTTCTGTTAGAATTAATTATAGTATTACCCCCGACCTAAGTATTCAATACTATGGTCAACCTTTTATTTTTAATGCTATTTACTCAGATTTTAAAAAGGTGACAAATTCAACGGCAGAAAATTATATTAACCGCTTTCATGAGTTTACTCCTGACGAAATCTCTCTTGAAAATGGCGAGTATGTAGTTGATGCAGATGGTATAGCTGGTGAGGATTATCATTTTGAAGATCCGGATTTTAATTTCTTCCAGTTTAAATCAAACTTTGTTGTACGTTGGGAATATCTTCCTGGTTCATCAGTTTACTTTGTTTGGTCGCAGGCTCGTACAGGTGATAGTGATGATGGTAGATTTAATATTTCAGATAATATAGGTTCATTGTTTGATGTCTATCCAAGCAATGTTTTTTTAGTAAAATTTTCGTATAGAATTGTAATTTAATATATTGGCATTGCTTTGGCTAAGTCAATTATAAATAATTATTAACCTGTTATCATAATTATGTGGAACAATTATTTAAAACTTATCATTAGAACGATTAATCAGAATAAGTTTTTTTCGTTTTTAAATGTTCTGAGCCTTTCAGTAGGAATTACATCTTTTTTGTTAATTCTTTTCTATATTGATTACGAATCTACCTATGATAATTTCCAACCTGATGTTGAACGAACATATAGGATAGGTTTAGAAATAGAAATGGATGGGAGTTTTTATGCCGGATCCTCTGCTCCCTTAGCTCCTTTTTTAAAGAAAAAATTTCCTGAGGTTGAGTCGGTTTGCAGAATATCCAGATCAAGTTGGGAAGATCATATTAAATTTCAATCAGGTGGCAATGTTTATTACGAACGAAATTGTTACCTCGTTGATTCTTCTTTCTTTGATTTTTTTAGGTGTGAAATTATAAGCGGTTCTCTTGATGAATTTTGCGACGATCCTAACAATATTATCATAAGTAACTTAACTGCTAAAAAATATTTTAATGAGGAAGATGCGATAGGGAAATCGATATTAATTGATGATAAATATACTTTTATTGTTCGGGCAGTTTTTCGTGATACTCCCGAAAACACAAACCTCCCATTCCAAGCTTTAATTCCTTTTTCAAGGATTGAAGATTTTGTTGGTGGCGACTTTTACAGTTGGGGCGAATCAAATTATCAAACCTATTTGAAATTAACTAAGAATTCATCGATTAACAATTTAAGTGAAAAAATAAAAAATGAATCAAAAAATCAGGAGGATTATACTAGCAAATATTTGAATAGAATATTTTTTCAACCTGTTAAAAAAATTCATGTTGAACGAGTAAGAGGTAATTTTCAACCCATTGCTAATATTAAGTATTTCTATATTTATTGGGGTATTGGAGTATTTATTTTAATTGTGGCCATGATTAATTTCATGAATTTAATGACAACAAGTTATATGAAACGAGCCGCAGAAGTTGGCTTGCGAAAAGTTTTGGGGGCAGATTTCAGAAAACTTGTTATCCAATTTATGTTTGAATCATTTGCTTTAACTCTTTTAGCTATTTTTATTAGTATTGTTTTAATTGAATCGTGCATTCCATTTGTAAACAATTTTTTCAATGTTGATATTAGTTTAATTTACTCAAAACCAAAGTTTATATTTATACTATTGGGCTTGTTTTTTAGTGTAAGTCTGGTATCTGGAAGTTATCCTTCGTTCTATATATCAAAATTGAACCCAGCCAACGTGTTAAAAAAAGGATTCATATCAAGTAAACTGAATCGTTGGGTTAAAAACAGTTTAGTTGTCTTTCAATTTATTGTTGCCATTTCGCTAATTACAAGTACAATATTTATTTATCAGCAATTGCAGTTTTTAAAGAATATGGATGTTGGCTATAGTAAAAAAAATGTTGTGAATATTGTTTTTACTGATTTGAAAATGCGCTCACAAATACCTGTTTTTAAGAATAAATTATTGCAACAACCAGATTTTATTGCGGTTAGTACAAATTCTTTTTCGCCATCTGCGAAACCTAATTATCAAACTACTCAGTGGGAAGGCAAGGAAAATGGAGCTGATGAATTTATGTGGAGTATGTATATTGATGAAAATTTTTTGTCGGTGTATCAAATTGAGCTTTTAAACGGCAGGAATTTAACTTCATTACCTCATGATGTGAGAGATGCTTACCTTATAAATGAATCTGCTGCTAAGAAATTAGGATGGGAAAAACCCATAGGAAAAATGATTAGTGCGTGGGGTAATAAATACAAAGGAAAAGTAATAGGAGTTATAAACGATTTTAATTTCAGATCTCTATATTTTCCTGTTGAGCCATGTCTTTTCCATTTAAGCGCTTATGGATCAAATATATCAGTTCGTTTGAAGGAAGATAATATTCAATCTAGTTTATTGAAAATTGAGAATATTTGGGATGAAGTTTTCCCCAATTTCCCCATTGAATATTTTTTCGTTGAGAAAGAATATAATAGTATTTTCAGAGATGAATTAGAGGCTGGGAAATTGCTAAGTTATTTTGCTTTTTTAACAATATTGATTTCCTGTACTGGTTTATTTGCTTTAGTTGCTGTATCTAACCAGCAACGCAGAAAAGAATTAAGTATTAGAAAAGTGTATGGTGCATCTGTATCAAAAATTTTAACGCTTGTATTTTTTGATTACGGAAAACTAATTATTTTGGCCAATATTATTGCTTGGCCTTGTACTTATTATTTTTTGAGTAAATGGCTTCAAAATTTTGAATACAGGATTCAAAACTATTTTTGGATTTTTTTGTTAGCAAGTGTGATTACGTTTATTATTTCATACATAACTATTCTAAGTCTTACGATTAAAGCTGCAAATACAAATCCAGCAGAAACATTAAAATCTGAATAAGTTAATTATTATGCAATAATGATTTCTCGTTCAATTATCTAAAAAAAATATTTTTAAAACGCTAGGGTGAAGGTAGTTCCTTCACCTTTTTTGATTGTTTTTCGGGTATATTGATTTTATTATAAGATTTATATAGATTATGAACTAAAAAATTAGTTGTTTTTTATAAATAATTTATATTTTTACGAAATTAATAACCTAATTAGAGCTTCATAATGATATTCAATTATTTAAAAACAGCGATTCGGCATTTAATCAGACAACCTTCCTATTCATTTATTAATATTGGTGGATTGGCTATCGGGATGTCAGTATGTATTTTAATACTTACCTATGTTTTCTATGAGCTGAGCTTTGATAAGTTCCATAAAAAATCAGATCAAATCTATCGCGTTTGTGTTGATGCCAATATTGGCGGTACTTTTATGGATCTGGCTTTAACGAGTGGACCAATGGGTCCTGCTATCTTAGAGGATTTTCCGGAAGTTATAAGCCAAACCCGAATTGCTAAAACGGGTGCCCGAATTTTGGTTTCACAAGCTGAAAATAAATTTTATGAAGAAAGTATTTACCATGCCGATTCTACTTTCTTTGACGTTTTTTCGTTTACATTATTAAGAGGAGACCCAAACAAAGTTTTAGCTGCACCCAATAGCATTGTATTAACTGAGAAATTGGCCAATAAATATTTTGGTGATGAGGATCCAATAAACAAGGTATTACGCATAAACGATAACACTAATTATACGGTTACTGGTATAGTGGCAGATGTTCCAAGTAATTCGCACTTTAAATTTGATGCCTTATTTTCATTTTCTTCAGTAGTGAATCTTCCTCAATATGGATTTCAGAATTGGGGTTCGATAAGTCTTAATACTTATGTCTTGCTTGATCCAAACGTAAATTATTTAAGTCTCCAAGGTAAATTTGCTGAGTTTGAAGAAAACCGTATGGGCTTTTTGAAAGAAGCCAATGTTGTTTTTGATTTATATCTACAACCCCTATCAGACATCCATTTATATTCAAGTAAACGTGGTGAATTAGGAACCAATGGAGATATTAATTATGTCTATATTTTTTCTGCAATAGCTATTTTCATTTTAATAATAGCCTGTATTAATTATATGAATTTGGCTTCGGCCCGATCGTTTAGAAGATCAAAAGAAGTGGGGATGCGGAAAATCCATGGAGCTGTGAAAGGCCAGTTATTAAAACAATTTTTGGGTGAGTCTGTATTATTAAGTTTTATTGCATTGCTGATTTCTGTTCTGATTGTTAAGTTAGCTTTGCCTAATTTCAGTGATTTAGTGCTTACCGATGGTTCACTCGATT
>JAOZUV010000053.1:0-5662 GCA_029938505.1 Bacteroidales bacterium
GGAAGATATATGCATTCAATAGTGATGGGAGTTACCTTTCTGGCTGGCCAATCACTCTTGACTCCCTATGCATTCCTACTAGCAACCCAGTTATGCCTAACTTAGATTTAGATTCTGAAAAGGAAGTTGTAATTTGTGCATTACATATCCCTAGCATGATATATAATTGTTACGCTTTTAATCATGATGGAACAACTATGGATAACTTTTCATTTAACAGTGATATTAGGCTGGAAGAATTAACTGCTGGGGATATTGATAATGATGGGGTAAATGAGATTATTACGAATGCTGGGCCAATAACAAATTCTGGAGAGTTGTTATGGCCTTTCAAAAAGCCTAACTATAGTTCTCAGGCTTATAACAATGTGAGTATTTCTAATATTAATACAAGCCCAGAACTTGAACTTCTCTTCAGTAGTGGAGGGGCTCCTCTTTGGATGGATAATTTGGGGAATAAAATAAATGGATCAATTTCTACATTCAATGCTGATGTTGGAAGGAGTATTCTAGTTGCAGATTTATTAGGGACAGATAGTCATGAAATAATTGTGCCTTTAAAAGACCGAGGCAACTATGGAAAACCAGGCTTATGCATCTATAACCTTAATGGAAGCCTAAGCGAGGGATTTCCAAAATTTAAAAGTATTTGGCAAATAAATAATTTAAGCATAACTGACTTGGACAATGATGGGGATATTGATTTAATTGGAGTTGCTGATAACAATAAAATATTCGCCTTCGATTTTGAAAAAGCATATAATCCTAATGACGTTGAGTGGTCAATGGATTTGCATGACGAAAGACATACAGGCTTGTATTTTAAATCAAATACCCTAAATTTCTGCAATTTTAAAGACACCACGATATACAAAAATGAAGCGTATAAATTTCGGCTTTGTGTAGATAATCCTAATAATTACACATTATCATTCAAAGCTGAAAACGAGAATGATAACTACACAACATCGATGCTTAATGATACTTTGGTTTTTATACCATCAAATGACTGGCACGGAACCGCTAACATCAATGTCACAATTGAAGCTGATGAAGTTACAAAGTCCTCAAATTTCAATATAAATGTGAAAAAAATAATTGATGATATTTCTGATTTTAGTATCAGCTATAACTCAGATACAACAATAAACCTTTCTATTTATAGTCCGAACGACTCTATTGTAACTATTCAAGCAAGATGTAATAATGACTCAGTAAATCTGAATATTAATTCAAACATATTAGAAATTAGTACTATTGCAGAGTGGAATGGCATTGCAGATGTATGTTTAATTGCAAGTTGTGGTGAATTGCAAGATTCTACAAACTTTCAGTTAACTGTTAAACAAGCATTCAATACAAGAATTATTGATAATACTAGTCTGTCAAGTAAGGAAATTATGGTTCTTCCAAACCCTAATCATGGGATTTTTAAGCTTGATTATTCCTCTTTCAAAAATGAAAATATTTTAGTCGAAATTTATGATTTCCTTGGGCATAAAGTGTTTCATAAAAGGATAGTTTCCTCAAATAGTATCGCAAAGTATCTAGACATTGATTTAAGCACACAGAAAAAAGGAATATATTTACTCAAACTTACATCAGATAATAATGAAACAGGTTATAGTAAAATAATTATTAATTAAGAGACTAAAATGGCAAAACTCATCAATAAACCCACAGTCGTAGAAGCCGCCGGAAATAAGCCCAAAATTATTGAGGAATATATTGGTCGGGTAAATTCTGATACTTCTGAAGTAAGTATCGCAAAAATGAAAAGCCTTCATGGCTGGATTGAACCTGGACAAACCTCTGAATTTAACGAATATACGTTGGTTTTAAAAGGGGTATTATCTGTAAAAACAAAAGAGAAAGTATTTGAGGTAAAAGCAGGAAATGCCATTATTATTGAAAAAGGAGAATGGGTGCAATACAGCTCTCCACATCCCGAAGGTGCAGAATATGTGGCGGTATGTTTACCTGCTTTTTCACTTGAAACTGTTCGTCGTGACTGAACAAATAAAATGTTTATAAAGCCTGATTCTCAATTTAGAAACAGGCTTTTTTATTCAAACAATTTCGTCTTTATAAAACATCCATTGGTAGATAATCACAAAATAAGTATGCAAAAATTACGCTATTTTGATAATTTTACTTTGCTAATTAAACCACCAAATATTTAAGCTAAATGAAAAAATCAATTTTATTGCTAATAGCAACTCTTTTTATAGGAGGACTTTACGCTCAACAACTGGATTATCCAACTATTTTACGCTGGCTTGATGATGATAATTATCTGCAAGCAATGAAAGATAAAAATGGCGAAAATGCCGTTTTTAAAGTCAATGCAAAAACAGGTAAAGCGAAAAAATTTACAGATAAGAATTTTAGAGATGAGGTGATGGGAAATCTTCCTGAAGCCTATAAAAATGTACGAATCAGAGAATTTACAAAAGATTATAATAGCAGTACTTTTGTCAAAAATGGAAACCTGTTTTATTATTACCGCCCAAACAATATCTTCAAGCAATTAACCGATAATGCTAGCGAGGAAAAAACGCCTATTTTTTCTCCAAACGAAAAATTCATTGCTTACACCCGCGATCATGATTTATATTATATAGATGTTGAAACCGGATTGGAACATCGATTAACCAATGATGGAACTGAACTCATTAAAAATGGCTATGCTTCCTGGGTATATATGGAAGAAATTATTGGACGCCGATCACAGTATAAAGCTTTTTGGTGGTCGCCAGACAGCAAGAAACTAGCATTCCTAAAATTTGATGACACAGCTGTTCCTGAATTTTTTGTGTATGATGCAGACGGAATTCATGGAGAATGGGAAAAAGCACTTTACCCAAAAGTAGGAGACACAAATCCAGGTGTTAAATTTGGTATTTTACATTTGGATACAAAAAAAGTTATTTGGTTAGATTCTAATGCTGAAGAAGATAAATATGTTGCTTTTCCAAACTGGATGGCTAATTCGGATAAGGTTTTTTATCAAACCAATAACCGAAAACAAAATAATTTAAAAATTTATTTGGCTGATGTAAATACAGGAGATAAAAAAGAGGTTTACAATGAAGCTCAGGATTCATATATCGAATTTTATAACGACTTATATCCTTTCACTGATGGGTCTGGATTTATCTTACGTTCCGATAAAGATGGTTGGAGAAATTTATATCATTATGACTTTAATGGAAAATTAATCAATAAAATCACAAATTTAGATTGGAGAGTTAATAGTATTGCTCAAGTAGACGAAGAAAATAAAATGCTTTACTTCACCGGAACGGGTGAAAATTCAACGGAATCGCATTTATTTTCTATTAATTTGGATGGTACGGGAATGAAAAAGTTGACTGCAGATGCAGGATCTCATCGTCCAATACTTTCCCCAAATGGGAACTACTTCATTGACAATTACAGTAATATTGAAAAACCCCTTCGCGCCGAACTTTTCTCTACAAAAGGAAATCACATACGGTTTTTGGGTAGCCGAAGCGGATTAAGAGAAGGCAAATTAACAGGAAAAGTTGAATTATTTAGTATTCCTAATCCAGACGGTTTTGATATGCCAGCATGGTGGATACTACCTGCCAATTTTGATCCGACTAAAAAATATGGCGTTGTATTTCAAATTTATGGTGGCCCAGACAGCAAAAATGTAAACAACCGTTGGATGAATCCTCAAGGGCATTATATGACCGAAAATAGCATTATCCGTTTTTCAGTTGACCATCGCGGAAGTGGGCATTTTGGCAAAAAAGGCCTCAGCGAATTTTATGGGAATTTAGGCAAATATGATATCCAAGATTATATTGAAGCTGTAAAATGGTTGTTAAAACAAGGATTTGTAGATGAAACAAAAATTGGTATCACGGGTGGTAGTTATGGTGGATATATGACGGCTCTGGCTCTCACTAAAGGATCTGATTATTTCACTCATGGTTTTGCTAGTTATGCAGTTACCGACTGGAGATTATATGACAATGTATATACCGAAAGATATATGGGAACTCTTAAGGGCAATGCTGAAGGTTACGAAAATGGAAATATAAATAATTTTGCTGATCGCTTAAAAGGAAAATTATGGATAATTCATGGCACTATGGATGACAATGTTCATATGCAACATGTAATCCAGTTTATTGATGCTTTGCAGGAAGCAGGTAAAGACTTTAATTTCATGATGTATCCTAAAGGTCGTCATGGCTGGGGAGGTAAAAAACGCATTCATTCAACTCGCTTACAGCGCGAATTCTGGCTGAAAGAGTTTGGACAAAATTAATAAGCATTCTAAATTTTAACTAAAAAGGGGTTGCACCTTAAGGTGCAACCCCTTTTATATTATTAAGAATTTTTTAATCCAATTTAGGTCGTTTTAAATGATGCTCCGTAGCATCCTGATAAGCTTTAGCAACAGCCAAAATAGTTCCTTCGTCAAACAATTTTCCTGTAAAAACAATGCTCAAGGGTTGTTTCACGCTTTCAAATCCATTGGGAACAACAACCGTGGGATGACCCGTTAGATTGGTTGTTAATAAATTTTTACCGAACGATGGAGCAATAAATAAATCAACCTCATTCATCATTTTATCCATTTCCTGGATAAGTAAATAACGAGCCCGATTGGCTTGAATATATTCTACAGCTGGAATAAATCGTGAAAAGCGAAAAATATTTGGCCAGGCATTACGGTGTTGCAACACCAATAAATCATCTCTATTGCTTAATGTCAATTCATCAAAAGCAGCCGCAGATTCGGCAGTTAAAACAAAAGCAAGATTAAAAATGGGAAGATCGGGAAGCTCAATAGGAACAAGCTCGGCACCCATTTCCTCCAATTTTTTTAAGGCTGCCATATTCTCATCCATCCAGGCCGAATCTTGCTCAAATTCGCTTTTCAAATAGCCAATTTTTAATTCGCTAAAATTAGTTACATGATTGTAATTGAAGGGTGCTTCAATAATGGTTTGATCTTCTCCATCAGGGCCATAAATAGCATCAAAAACAATCGCACAATCTTCTACATTCCGGCAAATCGGTCCTAATTTATCCATGGTCCAGCTTAAGGCCATGCCACCAGTTCGGCTCACTCTTCCATAGGTTGGGCGCAAACCAGTCACTCCACATCGATTGGATGGTGAAACAATAGAACCCCAAGTTTCGCTACCAATAGCAAATGGCAATAAACCTGCACTAACAGCTGCAGCGGGCCCAGCTGATGAGCCACTAGCACCAACCAAGGTGTCCCAAGGATTTTTTGTCATGGCATCAAACCAAACATCATCCATGGCCAAAGCACCCAAACTCAATTTCGCTACTAATACAGCCCCCGCTTCTCTTAATTTTTTGACGACCGTGGCATCCATATCAAGAACTTGATCTTTGTAAGAAGCCGCACCAAAAGTGGTTTTATAATTTTTCGCAGCCAGTAAATCTTTTACGCCAAAAGGAATTCCGTGCAATAATCCTTTATAATTTCCTGCCGCAATTTCAACATCCGCTTGTTGCGCTTGCTCCATGGCTAAATCATAAGTAGGCGTAATAACGCAATGAATCATCGGATCGTATTTTTTTAAACGATCAATAAAATAGGTGGTGAGTTCAACAGCAGCGTCAGGGCTATTGCCTTATCCCCGCTGGA
>JAOZUV010000053.1:5672-9275 GCA_029938505.1 Bacteroidales bacterium
ATATCTTTTTCATACGAATCAATTCTGCCAATTGTCCAACAGAATAGTAGGCTAAATCATCTCTATTTTCTGGAATTTTAGTCTCTCCGTAATTATCATAAACAAGAGGATTTTGTTCATTTTCAAATTCAAATCCTACAGGAATGGGATTGAATTGAACGGCTGGCCAAACACTATTGGGCATATCTAATTCTCGAATCGCTTTATAATCCACCAATAAATCTTTTAGATTTCCACTTACGCTATCTAGCTCATTTTCTGTAAATTCAATACCAAATAATTCACTGGCTTCTTCTGCATTTTCATTGGACTCATTTTCCATAAAATCCATTAAATAAGCTCCTAAAAAGAAACTGATCACACTAAAAACGAGGATTAATACAAATTGTCGGCTTTTGAATTTCATAATAAAGGGTAGTTTTAGGTTCATCCAAATATAATAAAAATAAGGAGATTCCAAGTCAGATTTGACAAGAGCAATCTCCTAAATATTTGAATTAGGTCTCAAAAAACCTTACTATTTTTTATAACTCTCGGGATCCAGTTTTTTAACCGTCCAATCATTAAATAAACCGATTAATTTCTTTTTATCGTACGATTTATCTTTTTCAACATAAACCGAATTTTGGGTATGTAAACGATTTCCTTCTTGATCTAGGATCACAAAAACTGGGAAACCAAAACGTTGAGGAAATCCAAGTTTTTCCATTAGATCAAAATTCACATTTTTTTTATCATAGCTCACTTTTACTACCTCGTAATGATTATATAAAGCAGCCTTGATTTCATCATCTGAATGGATAAATTTATCCAATCGAACACACCATGGACACCAATTCCCACCAATAAAAACAAACACATGCTTATTGTTGGCTTTAGCTAGTTGAACTGCTTTTTCAATATCGTTTGCAGCATCAGCCTGCTCATCATATACCTGTGGTTTTTGTACTTGGGAAAATGCTAAACTTGTAATTAGTACTGCTGAAATTAGTAGAATTATTTTTTTCATTGTATATCTTATAATTAAAATTGTCAAACAAATATATTGTTTTCTCATAAAGTAAAAATGTAATTTTTTAATAATAATGAACCCTGAGCATTATTTATTGTGAAATTTTTCACAATAAAGGCTATCTTTTTGACTTCCAATATATTTTTATATTAACTTTGCAGCCGTTTAAAAAATATTTAAATTCATTATTTAAAGATTTGAAATACAATATGGAATCAAAAGAAAAAAGCTTCGAAAAATTATTTTCTGAATTTCCTCCAGTGAGTACCCCCGAATGGGAAAAAGTGATTGAAAAAGATCTGAAAGGTGCTGATTATGAGAAGAAATTAGTTTGGAAAACCAACGAGGGCTTCAATGTTCAACCTTATTATCGTGCTGAAGATTTAGAGAAATTGAATCATCTGAACTCATTTCCAGGTGAATTCCCTTTCGTAAGAGGAAATAAAACGGATAATAATGACTGGCTCATTCGTCAGGATATTATTGTGGAAGATGTAAAAGAGGCCAATAAAAAAGCCTTAGTTGTACTCGAAAGAGGCATCGAATCACTGGGTTTCATTTTTACAGGTGTGCCTTCTGTTAATCAATTTCACGCATTGCTTGAAAATATCGTACCCGAAGCCATTGAAATCAATTTGATTTGCGGTTCATTTTTCGAAGAAGTATTAAAGAAATTCATTGCTGTTCTTAGTGAAAAAGGCTGCGATTTAAATAAGGTTAAGGGATCCATCACTTACAACCCTTTAACAGAAATGGTTTTGACTGGAAATTTTGCTAATTTCAAAGAGGGGAAAACCCTGATTGAGCTAGGCTACGATCTTCCAAAATTCAAAACTTTGGTTGTTCACGGAAGCATCTTCCATAATTCTGGTTCATCGGCTGTTGAGGAATTAGGTTTTTCTTTGGCTACTGCTGCAGAATATTTAAATAAATATACCGAAGAAGGTTTCTCTATCGAGGATATTGCATCCCGAATGAGATTTGATTTCGCTGTTGGCGGAAACTACTTCATGGAAATTGCCAAGATCAGAGCATCTCGTATTTTATGGGCAAAAATAGTTGAAGCTTATAATCCAACCGATAAATCGGTGGCTCAACTATTTGTGCATTCAACCACTTCAAACTGGAATAAAACAGTTTATGATCCTTACGTAAATATGCTCCGTACAACTACCGAAGCTATGTCTTCAGTCATTGGCGGAACTGACTCACTAACCGTAAATGCTTTTGATGAGTCTTATGAAACTCCGAGTGAAATTGGGGAACGTATTGCTCGTAATCAGCAATTATTATTGAAAGAAGAATCCTATATGAACAAGGTTGCAGATCCTGCAGCAGGTTCTTATTATATCGAAACCTTAACGGCTTCTATCGCCGAAGAGGCCTGGAAAATTTTCCTAGCTACTGAAGAAAAAGGTGGTTTTACCTCAGCCATGAAAAAAGGTTTTGTTCAAGAAACTATCAATACAACAGCTACGAAACGCGATCAGGATATTGCGAATCGCAAAGAGATTTTCTTAGGCACCAATCAGTTTCCAAATTTCACAGAAAATATGGAATTGGATTTAGGTGAAGAGATTTTCGAAGCTGCTGATTTCACATCGAAGAAAGCAAAAGTAAAAACCTTGAAACCTTATCGTGGGGCTCAGGCTTTTGAAGCATTGCGTTATAAAACGGATGTGTTTACTAAAAACAACAAACGTCCGTTAGCATTTATGTTGACATACGGAAACGTGGGAATGCGTAAAGCAAGAGCAAGTTTTGCCAGTAATTTCTTTGCCTGTGCAGGTTTCGAAGTTCAGGATAATAACGGATTTACCTCAGCTCAGGAAGGTGTTGATGCCGCAAAAGCAGCCAATGCTCAAATTATCGTTATCTGTAGCTCGGATGATGAATATACAGACTTAGCTCCTGCTGTTAAAGAACTTTCTAAAGACACAATAATCGTTGTGGCTGGTTATCCAAAAGCAATTATGGAAGACTTGAAAGCAAAAAGCATTAAGCATTTCATTCATATGAAATCGAATGTGTTGGAAACTTTGAAAGGCTTTCAAGCTGAGTTAGGCATAAAATAATAATTTCACCGTCATACTGAACTTGATTCAGCATCTCGAAGCCAAAGATGAGATTCCGGGTCAAGCCCGGAATGACGATCAAAAAACAAAAATTGAACGGTTAATCATAAAAACAATGAAACCAAATTATAAAGAAATAAATATCAACGATCAGGCGAGTCAAGAGATGTCTGCTGAGGAATGGGAATCAAAAAATCACATTTCTGAAGACTTCAAAACCCCTGAACAAATCAATATCAAAACGGCTTTCACCAAAGCTGATTTAGAAGGCATGGAGCATTTAAATTATGCAGCAGGAATGGCGCCAAATTTACGTGGACCCTACTCTACCATGTACGCAATGCGTCCTTGGACCATCCGTCAGTATGCTGGTTTTTCTACAGCGGAAGAATCCAATGCATTCTACCGCCGCAATTTAGCGGCCGGTCAAAAAGGTTTATCCGTAGCATTCGACTTAGCCACTCATCGTGGATACGATTCGGATCACGAACGTGTGGAAGGTGATGTTGGAAAAGC
>JAOZUV010000446.1 GCA_029938505.1 Bacteroidales bacterium
GCCACTCAAGTTTTAGAAAGCTTAGCTAAAAAAGGGACTCCTTCGAGAGCAGAAATTACGGACGCTGCTTTTGCACAAAGAGCAGAATGTGTGATGCTTAACAAAGGGTATCATATTCAGAAAGCGGTAAAACTTCTCGACTGGATATTGAAAAAAATGCAAAGATTTCAGAAAAAGCGTGAAACTATTCTTTCAAAATTAGACCATGCAGATAAATTGAGTTTGAGACAGAATATGTAATTTTACTATTCTAATCCCCAAACGTCAATCAACTCCTGAGGTAATTCAGGGCGACCTTTGGCATTTACATTGGTGCCAATTACCAAAGCCTTAATCATTAATTTTTGATCAGATTTACGGTAAATAAATTGTTCGAAGCCAAAACGTAAAGCTGAAAGACGAATCATTCGCAAACCTGAAATAAAACGATCTCCACTACGAAGAGGAGCTTTATAATCAATCTCAACCCGAATCACCATTAAGTTTATTTGTTTTTCGGTGAGAGTTGCAAAATCAAGTCCGATGGTTTTAAGATATTTATGACGGGTGTGTTCTAAGTAATTTTGATAGACTGAATTATTTACCACACCTTGCATGTCGCATTCATAATCGCGAACATCCAATTCCATACTAAATTGTAAATCTTCCATAATCTAATTATTGAGGGTCTACATCCAATACAATCTGAATCGATTTATAGGATTGAAGCTTTTTAAATGCTGTTATATTTTCTGATAATATTTCTTTTGATCTAATCAATGATTTATCCCGTGGAATTTTAACTAATATACTCTTAATAAATTTATTTTTTATCCGACTAACAATGGGGTATTCTGGACCTAAAATATTTTTTCCGAATTGTTCTCTGAGCATTCTTGCTAATACATCCGAAGCTTCATTCAGTAAATTATATTCCTTATACTTTAAATTAATTTCGACTAAACGATAGAAGGGAGGATAATTGAAATTTCTTCTTTCGAGTAAAATATCTTTATAACTTTTAAGATAATTATTATCGATGACATCGAGGATTACTGAATGATAAGGATTATACGTTTGGATAATAACTTTACCTCTTTTTTTCTTTCGTCCGGCACGGCCACTAACTTGTGCCATCAACTGGAAACTCCGTTCAGGTGCACGGAAGTCAGGGTAGGAAAGCATATTATCGGCATTTAAAATACCAACGATACTTACATTATCAAAATCCAATCCTTTGGTGACCATTTGTGTGCCAACTAAAATATCAATTTTTGCATTTTCAAAATCACTGATGATTTGTTGGTAAGCATTTTTTGAACGAGTGGTATCCAAATCCATTCGTTTAATATTTGCTGAAGGATAAATTACAGCAAGTTCTTCTTCAATTTTTTCGGTGCCAAAACCTCGCATCAATACTTTAGTTGAATGGCAACTCGGACAGCTTGAAGGAACAGAGGTCGAATACCCACAATAATGACAACGGAGGTGATTGCTGTTTTTATGGTAAGTAAGCGTAACGTCGCAATTAACACATTCAGGAATCCAATCGCAGGTATCGCATTCTAAACGAAGCGAAAATCCACGACGATTCTGGAATAAAATAACCTGTTCTTTATTTTCCAAGGCTTCATCCACATGTTTCAATAAAAAGGATGAAAAATGGGAATGCATGCTTTTTCGTTTGCTCTCCGTTTTAATATCAGCTACTAAAATCTCCGGCATTTGGATTCCTCCAAAACGTTGATTTAATTCAACCAATGCATATTTTTCATGCGTAGCATTAAAATAGCTTTCCACCGAAGGTGTTGCGGAACCTAAAATAGTTTTTGCATTATGCAAATTAGCCAAATATATGGCTGAATCGCGGGCATTATAACGGGGCGATGGATCAAATTGTTTATAAGAACTATCATGTTCTTCATCTACGATAATCAAACCTAAGTTTTTGTAGGGTAGAAATAATGCGGAACGGGGTCCTAAAATTATTTGGTAAGGGGAGGAATCTGGTCCATTGTCTAATACTTTGCCCCAAATCTCTACCTTTTCATTTTTGTTGTAACGAGAGTGATAAACCCCAATTTTTTCTCCAAAGTATTTTTGTAAGCGAATGATTATCTGAGTAGTGAGCGCTATTTCTGGAAGTAAGTATAAAACTTGCTTACCTTCTTCTAATGCTTCCTCTATGAGTTTGATATAAATCTCTGTTTTACCGCTAGATGTTACTCCATGCAATAAAACCACTTCTTTTTCTTCGAATGATTCTTGAATTTTATCCAAGGCTTTTTGCTGATCTTCGCTCAATTCAATGGATTGAATTTCGTGGGTAGCATCCTTAAAATTTAATCTCGAACGGACTTTTTTATACGTACGAATAATACCTTTTTCTTCTAAAGCTTTTAATTGTGCATGACTGGCGTCCACACTTTTGATCAATTCTGATTGGGTCACTTCAATTACTTTTTCTTCTCCGTTTAGGCTTAGATTTATTAGAGCCATCAATACTTGCAATTGCTTAAATGCTCGTTTGTTGAGGTCGTCAAAAATGACTCTCATCTTTTGTTCATCATCACGAATATCTTCATGTAAACAAACAAAGGTTTCCAG
>JAOZUV010000054.1 GCA_029938505.1 Bacteroidales bacterium
TTCCTACATTTGGGTTGCCAATAATGTTTACAAATCCTGCTTTATGTGACATTTTCGTGAAATTATTTTCAAGGTTTTTTTGTTTAGCAAAGAAACAAAATATATCTTTGCACTCGCAAATTGATTTAAAGCAATCTAAAATATATTGCGGGGTGGAGCAGTGGTAGCTCGTTGGGCTCATAACCCAAAGGTCATCAGTTCGAATCTGGTCCCCGCTACTAGAAAATCAGGCAGTTACAACAAAATGTAGCTGTCTTTTTTTATTCCCCTAAAACATACCTAAAACAAATATGGATTTGTTGCTACTTTTAACTTCCTTTTGTAACGCCTAATTTTACTCGGTTTTGAAAAAGTATTTCAGCCAAACGCTGTTTTGTGCTACTTTCCCTTGCCTATTAATAACAACCTTTTCTATGAAAAGTCCTTTTTTCGTGTGTATGCCTTTATATCCCTAACACTTTGGATTGCCCAAAATGGCAAAGTGAACAAATTATAGAGTTTCAAAACTTGTTAAAATCAGAAAATAATCAAGTAACAACTTTCGAAGAAGCTGAAGCCACCCTTTCTCAAATGTATAAATGTATCAAGGCTCTTGTTTTTGATGAATTGGATTGATATCAATTTGTAGTTTACCCAAAGTTTATTTATCATGTTCAAACTATTTCTTCCCCTCTATACTAATGAAATATTTCGCTTATATCCGTAAATCTTCCGAAGATAAGAAACGGCAAATTCAGTCAATTCCTCGCCAATATGAATGGTGTAAAAAAGAAGCAGAAAGAAGGGGGTTTAAAATTTATAGATTTTTTGAAGACAGTAATTCTGCTCATAAGTTATATCGTAAAGGTTTCAAAGATATGGTTGATGCAATAGAGGGATCTGAAGAACCTATAGGAATTATTACTTGGAAAATCTCTCGCCTTTCTAGAAATCCTATTGACGAAGGAGTTATCAAATATGCTTTTATTCGAGGGAAAATAAAAAATATTGTTGCTCGTGATAGAGAATACAAAGAACACGAAAGCCAAATTATTATGGGGGTGGATTTCGGGCAAGCAACACAATTTTCAATCGAATTATCAAAAGATGTCAAAGAGGGTATGAACAAAAAGGTCTCAAGAGGATATCAACCGAGCAAAGCCCCTTATGGATATAAAAATGATCCAACAGGTCTAAAAGGTGATAAGAAGGTTTTTGTTGATGAAAAATATTTTGAGTCCATACAACAGTTTTTGAAATTGTACTCAACAGGCATTTATTCCATACCTGAATTACAAGACAAATTAACAAATCAGGGAGTTATTACAAGAAAAGGTAAGCCATTTTCAGTAAGCACACTCTACTTAATACTCAAAAGACGATTTTACTGTGGCGAATTTTTGTGGAATGGAAAAATTATACAAGGCAAGCACAAGCCAATGATAAGTATTGAGGAACATGAAAGAATTCAAACCCTTTTAACAAGAACTCAAAAACCCTGTCAAAATAAATATCAAAAAACTTCGTAAGAAACAAAAAGGATTTGAGGAAGAAGAATTGGAAATGGCGGAAATAGATTTTCAAAGTGAAATGGCTGATTTAAATGTTAATTCTTCACATGAAATTTTAGGAGATTATTTAATCAATGAAAGTAAACAGGAAAAAACCCTATCAAAAGAAGAGGAAATAAAAGAATTCCGAAAACTCAAAGGGCAACCACCAGAAATAATTTTGCAAAAACTTATTTCTAAATACGAAAATGATGAAAGCCTCAAAACATGGATTAAGAACTGGAGAAACTTTCTTTCATTACATCAGTTTGCAGAAAATCAATCTCCAGTCGAACGAATGGCAATTGAAACCATCATTAGTAACTCAAACTTTACCGAAGAGAACTCCTTTGATATTGCATTATCGGAAATCAATAAAAGCAGTGAAATTTCGACCGAAACAAAACTGGATATTCAAAGACAATTCAAAACAACCGGAATCAATACAGTTCGTGCATTCGATTACACGCTTAAACAAGAAAAGAAATACAAAAAGAACATTGAGAAGAAGATTCAATCCCGAAATTCTGATATCGAGAACTTGGACGATGAAATCCAGAAGCTCAATGAAGAACTGGATAAATTACCACATGATGATCCCAAGCGGTCAGAATTGGAAGTAAAAATCAAAGAAAAAAGCGAACAGATCAATACTTACAAGCAAGAATTATCTGTACTGAATGAAGCAAAATCCGATAAGGTTCAGTTTATGCTTCGCAATAACCTGTTGGGTGTTCTTAATGCAGATGGAAGCAGGAGTGTGAAAATTATCTCGGAGAGTTTCAGCATTCAACTCCCTAGCAATAATTTGCCGTTAATGGGAATGAAGAATTTACGGAGTATCAATGTAGCATTTCCGTTTCTGGTATTGCGATCTTTGAATATTTCTAATGAAATATTTACTCCTAATCTTGATGATGGTGGAATGCCTACAAAATCACAAAGAGACATGGCACATTTTATCCTTTCTTCATTGGGAATTGATGACAGTCGGATTTTATCAGAAAAAGAGATTGCTCAATTGAAAACCGATCTTACTCATCTTACAGACACACAATCCGCTAAAACAGGGCGAGAATGTTTGATTGAACTTGGTATTTACAATCTTTCTTCACAAAATGTGGACATGAAACAACTTAAAAAGGCATTATCATTTATTCGAGACAATATTGAAAGAAATTGGGAATATAAAGACTTAAAAAGCAATTTAGACACCAATTAAAATTTTGAAAAAACGCTAGTATCTTACAAAGTGCGTAAACAGAAAGTTCTTCTAAAATATTCTGGAAAAAACTTATTGAATAGCCTCTCTAAAATTCAGTTTTAATTTTTCATTATTAATAAAATCGAAAAGTGTGATTTTCCGAAGATTGTAAAAGTAAGACCAATATTTATGTAATGCAGAAATATAATTTGTTTTCGCAAGGTCTTTTTCTGATAATGCAACATTTAAATCAAGCACATCAATTTTTCCAGTTATATACTGTTGTTTACTCATATCGTAGCGTTTTTGTGTAATAGCATCTTTTTGAGAAGCAATCATAACTTGCTCATTTTGTAGATTAAATTGCATAACATTAAGAATTATATTTTGCACAAAATCAGTTCTTGATTGCTTTACTGTAGTTCGAATTACTTCCTGACTTGATTGAGCCATTTTAAATTTCCCTTTACTCAATCCCCAATCCAAGATTGGTATATTCAAGCTTAAAACAAATCGTTGCTGGTCCTGTGGATTTACATAGACATCCGATAAGTTTTCTGATCGCTGTGAATAACCAAAACTAGCATATAAGTCAATTTGCAATCCTTTTTCGGATTTGGCCTTTGCAATATTTCGTTCAGTTTCAATTATCTGACGTTCAAAGGCAACAATATCAGGGTTATTTGTTCTTGCAATCTCTATGGCCTGTTTCACATCTATAGTTAAATTTGGTATTCCCTTTGAAATGATTAATTGAATTTCAAAATTTTCACCAATTCCTAAAAATGAACGAAGCTGAAATTTTTTAATCTCTAAATCTACTATAGCAGAACTGAGAAACGAACCCGCGTTTAAAGTATTAAGCTTCATCTGCATGAGTTGGTTTTCTGATATCGTTCCAAAATTATATCGTTCTCTTGCGATTTGAAATAGCGTATCTGCATTTGATAGGTTGATTTGTGCAACCTGTTTATTCTGCTGTGCCAATGCCAAATCATAGAAGTAGTTCACCGCTTTAATTGAAAGCTCTTCTAATGAAGAAATATATTTTTTCTTAGCCTCTTCATATTTCAATGGTTCAATTTTTTTTTGCCATTTATATTCATTGTAAAATAAAACAGGCTGCCTATAGCCAATGCGAAGAGGGGATGATAAGTAGGAAATAGAATTATTACTACCAAAAACATCTAATCGAGTTAGACTTGAACTTGCAAAAACCTGCCCCCCAGTAAGTCCCACATTTTGCCGTAAGTTTAAATTCAATGTTGAACTATTCATATTATCTTCAACATAAGAATATGCTCCATCTGCATTTTGATATTTTTTAATCTCTCTGTTAAAATCTGGTAATACAGCATTAAGTGAAAGATTAGGTTTGAACTCAGCTTTATAAGTTCTAAATTCCCAATAATTCCCTCTGAACTTGTGCTTAGCTAATAATGCATCGGGAGATTGATTTCTTGCCAGATATATTACTTCATCAAATGTTAATTTCTCTAAAACAACCTCTTGTGATGTAGCAGCATGAACAATTAGCCACAAGGAGATAATTATGTATAATCTAATTTGCTTCATTTATAACAGTTTTTTTGGTTCTATTTTTATATAAGTAATAGTAGATTAAGGGGATAAAAAACAAACTAACCATTGTTCCAACTAACAAGCCTCCAATTATAGTTAAGACAAGGGGGTATTGCAATTCAGATCCTATATCCCCCCCAAATAAAAAAGGAACCAGTGCTAATATAGTTGTTAAACTCGTCATGACGATAGGTTTTAATCTTCTTGTACCACCAATATGAATAGCATCCATAAGCGTATGTCCCTTTTGACGTAACTTATTAATCGTGTCAATTTTTAAAATGGAGTCATTAATGATAATACCTGACATTACGATAATCCCAATTAGAGATAAAATATTAATACTGCTACCGAACAGATAGAGGAATAATAATGCCCCACCAATATCGATAGGCACTTCAATTAATACTATAAATGGCTGAATAAGGGATTCAAATTGAGCAGCAAGAATAAAATATAAGAGTAATAAGGAAACTAATAATACTATGCCCATTTCTTTAATTAATCGCCGCGTTTCAAACCATGATCCAGTGAAGTTTAAATTTAAATCAGGAAAATTCATAGATATAGATTTAATCTTGTTCAGATTCTGCCTGATAAATTTACTTTCGGCTTCAATCACCATTGGAATATAAGCCCCTCCTTCATTTGAAACTATAGATTTATTATCTGCATTCTTACTTATTGTCAACACTGATAAGACAGGAATTTGATCTCCAAATTCATTTTTAATAAAAGCATTCCTTAAAATTGCATCTATGGATTGTTTTGCCTTACCAGTAACGACAGGGATAAAGCTATTTTGACTTATAATTTGACCAATCTGATCCTGATTAAAAGCGTTTCTTAATGTAAGTTGCAAATCTTCAAGATTCACACCATATAATAATAGTTTTTGATGATTTACTTTTAAATTAAGACTCAGTTGTTTAGAAATATTCGAAATACGAAAATCAGGAATCTCTTTCTTAATTATTTTATAAAGAAGATCGATTTTGTCTTGCTCTGGAAGAATATTTCCTTTTAGTGTGCTCACCTCAACAACAAATAATGCATCATTAGTTCCTGAGAAAACTTTTTGAAAAATAGTTTTAGGAGGTTCGAAACTTATTTTTGCCAATGGAAAATTATTGGTCAATGAATTTTTAAAGATATTTTTAATTTCCACAATGTCTTCTGAATTCCCAGCTTTAATATAGATGAAGCCTTCATTTACATCCATATCTAAGGATTTATTTAAAAGAAAATCTTGTACACCAAGATAACTGTTTGATTGCTGAATACTATTAAAGGATTTTAATAGTAATTCTATTCTTTCTTTACTTTCATTGATGTTTATATTCTCACTCCAATCAATTTTAACGATTAATTCTTTTTGCTCTAATTCTGGCATTTGTCTTTTTTCTATCTGTCCAAATAAGATTATACCTATCAAAATAAAAAGAAAAAATAATGGAAATATAATCCGCTTATACTTAAATGCCTTATTTAACCAGTTATTATAATACTTTTCAAGGTCAAAAAAAACAAAGCGACTTATACGACTTGTACTAGAATTCACATTAAATAATCTATACAACACTGGTATCAAACTTATTGAAACAACCAAAGAAACGAATAAGCCAACAGTTACTGCAATTGCTTGATCATAAAAAAGAGCCCCTGAAATTCCACTTAAGAAAATCAAAGGAATGAATACTGCACATGTTGTTAAAACCGATGAAAAGAGGGGTCTTATGACTTCATTCGTTCCACCAATAATTCCCATGAATAAGTTATCACCACGGCGTAGACATTGAGAAATATTATCAATTACAATAATAGAATTATCTATCATCATTCCTACACCCAATATTAAACCAGATAAGGAAATAATATTGATTGATATCCCAATGATGTGAAAAATAAGCAAACTAATAATAAGAGATACAGGAATACTAAAAGCAATCAACAATGGTGCTCTTGGGTTTCTAATAAACAGAAACATGATAAGAACAGCCAACACACAACCTAGTAAAAGACTCTTCTTTAGATTATTGATCGAGTAATTCAATAATATTGTTTGATCCTGACTAATTTCAAACTCCAATTCAGGATAATCTTTTTGAAATACATCAATTACATTTTCAACTTCAGATTTCATTTTATTCATTTGAGCTGACGAATGCTTAATTATTGCCAAATTAATAGCTTCTTTTACCCCATTTAAATAAAGCCCACTTCTCTTCTGGGGTCTTACTCCTATATCAGCAAGTTCATTTAAGCTAAAAATCCTTTCCCCCTTTTTTATTAGAATATCTGCAATGTCATCTATCCCTTTTAGCTCATTACTAAACATTAAATTATATTGATAATGCCCATCACGAACAAGAATACTTCCAGGATTTATATTATTTTCTTTAAAAGCTTTTTGGATTTCATCTAAGGAGATCCCAAGACTTCTAAATTTATCTTCGTAAGGAATAATATAAATTTCAGGAAAAACAATTCCACCAATATCAGCAATAGCTACTTCAGGTAATTGCTCAATTCGTTTTTTAACTACATTATTAACAAATTCACTTAACTGAAGAAACGAAAGCTTATCAGGTGTTTCTTCTTTATAGGACACACTAATAGAAAACACAGGGATATCACTTGAACTAGCCTTTATAATTCTTGGCCTCTGAACCTCTCTGGGCAAATAGGCCATAGCAGCATCAATTTTATCATTAACCTCAATAAAGGCATAGTCGATATCAACACCATGTTCAAATATTAAACGAATTAAAGCCTGGCTATTTTTCGTTTCACTTTTAATATCCTTAACACCTGGAACTTGCAATAATTGTTTACGAAAAGGTGTAACAACAGAACTTTCGAGTTCGTATAATGAAACATTATTATTACTAATTTGAATTGTAATTTCAGGAATATCTATATCAGGCAATAAAGAAATAGGAATCCGAACTGATGCAATTAATCCTAGCAAAACAATTGCTATAAAACTCATTATTGTTGCTATAGGCCTTTTAATTAAAAACTTAACCATTATTTTGTTGTTTACTATTTAAAATATTCCTCAACATTATTGGCAAATAAATAATAATTGCTGGGATTGAAAACAATAATCCTCCTATTGTACCAACAGCTAAAGCAAACCAAAATGTTTCTTTATTACCCCAAAATATAAATGGAACTAATCCTAAAATGGTCGACACTATAGTTAATAAAACAGGAATTATTTTGAAACTGTAAGCCTTAATATAATTACTAATTCGCGCATTGTTTGGTTTTATCAGATCATTATTATTAAGATCGTTTATTATATATAATGCTGAATTTACCACTAATCCACTTACTAGGAGAAAGGAAGCATAGCCACCCTGATCAAACTTAAATTCAAACAAATAGAAAGCAAGAAAAACTCCAATAAAAGACAAAGGAATCATTACAATAATCATTAAAGGTTGGATGAGAGATTCAAGTAAGATTGCGCAAATAAAATATACAATTACCAACATCAAAAACAAAAGGAAGTACTGATTTTTCTCCTTTACATTCCAGTAATTACCAACGGGGATTACTGCCATATAACCAACTGGTAAATTATTGTTAAATTCCATTTCATATCTTCTGAGTACTATTCTTGATAATTCACCTGGCCCAATAAAATCGTATGTAATGAATAGTTTATATTCTTGATTCTCCCGATATATCGATTTGCTTGCTTCTTCTTTGTATATCTCTGATTTGTTCAACAATTTTAAATTATTATCAAAACCAATTGGCTTCCGTAGAATAGACCATAAGTCAGATTCTTGGGCTCCATCTGAAAAAAGGCTTACTTCTTCAAACTCGCCATTAAATGGAATATTAAACATATAATTGCTACGTAAATCATATAAGTTTAGCTGCTTTACCAATTCATTTATTGACATTTCTACCTTGGCTATTTGCTTTTTATCTATTCTTATATAGGAATTTAACCCATCATCTAAAAATCGCCATGAACTTCCAGATTCCATAAATACTTCTGATATTCGGGGGTTTTTAAGAAGTTCATTTTTTGCTTCACGAACAAGCTCTAACAATTCATTATAATTATATCCACTAAAAAGTAATCTGGAATTTTTAAATCCTTCAAATAGAGCATTGCTAAATCCTCTACCTACTCCATAAATATAAAAATCAGCACTTGAAATATCAATAGCCAAACTTTCGAGTTTCCCTTTTAATAAAAAAGGAAAAAAACTATCCTCAAAATCTTCTTTGAAATAGATTACTAATTTTGAATTTTCAAAGCTATTTATATCGGTTTGATAAAAATCAATCTCTTCGAACTGGCTTAAATAATTTTCGAAATCAACATATATAGCATTTAAATGATTAATTGAAGCCCCTTTAGGAATTTTAACATTCACGTTTAATTTTGTTCGCTGTGTTGTGGGTGTAAAATAATCATCTCCCTTCACAAACTCAGTAAATAACCTTAGCGTACCACCCAAGGTAATATCAATAATTGGTTTTACTTCATCTATATATGTGGTATTTCCAAGAGTATTATTATATATTTTGAAAAACCAATGATCACCTTCTGCCTTTTCAGGCAACATATAAACAGGTAACCCAACGGTGAGAACTCCTAATATAAATAAGGCAATTTTGTATTTTGATCCGAAAATGATGAAGCGACGATATAAATTATTAAATCCAATTATCCTTTTTTTTCTGCGAAAAAAATTGCGCCCCACTTTTTTTTTGAGCTGGATTTTTTCCATCAAGGCGGGTATAAAAAATAATGCGATTGCGATAGATACTGACAAATTAATTATAATAACCCATGCAAAATCAATTAGATTAATTTGCTGTTCTGCTTCGAGAAAAAATATAACTACTAAAGCACCAATTGTTGTTAAGGTCG
>JAOZUV010000447.1 GCA_029938505.1 Bacteroidales bacterium
CATGAAATATGGCATGCCGGTGATATCGGGAATTTGGCTACTTTGGATGAGATCAGAAAATTTAAACCGACCAAAGCTGTTTTTGGGAATATTGATGACTATGCAACACGAAATGAATGCAAAGAATTTTTGCTTTTTAAATGTGAAGAAGTAAAAGTTTTTATAACTCATATTGGAGGATATCCTAAACGATATACAAAAGGCATCAAAGAATTGTTGATAAAAAACAAGCCAAAACTTTTTATTTCTGGTCATTCACATATTTTAAAAGTCATCAATGATCCTGAACTAAATTTTTTGCACATAAATCCTGGGGCTGCTGGGAAGTCGGGTATGCATCAACAAATCACAATGATTCGGTTTATCATTGATGATAAAACAATAAAAGAATTGGAAGTGCTTGATATTAAAAGATCCTAGCTAGCGAAGACGATCAGCTGAACGCACTAATTCATCATCTTTTTTAACTCCCCTAAATGCCATTATAAGGAAAATCAAGGATAATAATGGAAGAAACGCACCAGTACTATACTCCTCACTTACATCAATTTGCGTTAAAATAAGTTTCGAGTAAATAAGAAATATGCCAACAATTAAAAGAATATTTACAAGGATGTTTATTTTTAAGATCATAAGTTGACGTTTTCGATTTTTAAAAAGAAAGATGCTAATAATGGATAACATACACAGCAATAAAACAAAAGTTATTAATGGTAAAGTAAAATACGCTTGAAAAATATTCTCACTATCTGGAACAAGATTCACAACACCAAGTAATGTTAGTTTAAATGTATGAAAATCACCGTAATAACTACTTATAGGAAAAACGAACATTAATCCTAAAGCAAGGCTGACTATAAATAAATATACGGTTTGAATTCGTTGTAACATGGCTTTTATATTTTATACAAATATATAAATACTGTTTTAGATTTGCTAGGTGTTTTTAAATTTTATAAACTCTTATATAACAGTATATTTAAATGCATTTTAAGCAAGTTATTTTGTTAAAAAGTGTAGATATTATTATAATTATATTATATTTGCAACAGAATAAGCATTTCCATTAAGAATTTTCAATTAATCTTATTTTAAATATTGCACGTAAAATCATTATTACATTAAGTAATACCTATAAAAGAACTAAATTAAATTTTCATGTACGACATCATAGAATTAAACGGCAAGTTGGTTTCAGACTTACGCGAAATAGCCAAAAGCCTTAATATTCCAAAAGCAGACAAATTGCTAAAACAAGACATTATTTATAAAATCTTGGATCATCAAGCATTAAATCCCACCGAAGAGGTTTTGGAAAAAGAAAAAAAAGAATCAAAAAAAACATCATATAAAGGGAAGCGATCAAGAATAAGCCGTGATCCCGACAAAGTTGAGCCAAAACAAATATTAAAGGCTGAAGTAGATTCTAAAATAAAAACCCAGACTAAAGAAGCTCCTGAAGTAAAGCTTCAAGCTAAAGTGGAGTCAAAAGCTGCTGAGGTTCCAATAGATACTAAGATTGCTAAAAAAGTCCCCAGAGAAAAGGAGGCGATAAAAGCAACTGAACATAAAGAAAAAACTTATAAACCAGTTGAGCAAAAAAATACTCCTGCTGAACCAAAAAGAGAAAATCATAAAGAGGAACGTACACATTCTCCAAAACCTGAAGTTCAAGTTAAAAGAGATGAGTTTTTATTTGAACTTGAAGGTATCGTTTCTAGCGAGGGTGTGCTAGAGATAATGCAAGATGGTTACGGTTTTCTACGTTCATCCGATTATAATTATTTAAATTCCCCAGATGATATTTATGTTTCTCAATCACAAATCAAACTATTTGGTTTAAAAACTGGTGATACAGTACGTGGAACTATTCGTCCTCCAAAAGAAACTGAAAAATATTTTCCATTAATTAAAGTAGAACTAATTAATGGTCGTAAGCCAGAAGAAGTAAGAGATCGTATTCCTTTTGATTTCCTTACCCCTCTTTTCCCAGATGAAAAATTAACACTCACAGGACACAAACAAGAAACTATATCAGCACGTGTAATTGATTTATTTGCTCCTATTGGAAAAGGTCAACGTGGATTGATTGTAGCTCAACCTAAAACAGGAAAAACCGTTTTACTTAAAGAAATTGCAAATGCTATTGCAGCCAATCATCCAGAGGTTTATTTAATCATTTTATTGATAGATGAACGCCCTGAAGAGGTTACTGATATGGAACGTAGCGTAAAAGCGGAAGTTATTTCATCCACTTTTGACGAGCCTGCTGAACGCCATGTAAAAATTGCAAATATTATTTTAGAAAAAGCAAAACGTATGACTGAATGTGGTCATGATGTTGTGATTTTACTTGACTCAATTACTCGATTGGCAAGAGCTTACAATACTGTTTCACCAGCTTCAGGTAAAGTATTATCGGGTGGTGTTGAAGCAAATGCCTTACAAAAACCAAAACGTTTTTTCGGTGCAGCTCGTAAAATTGAGAATGGTGGTTCATTAACCATTATTGCTACTGCCCTAACGGAAACAGGATCTAAAATGGATGAAGTTATCTTTGAAGAATTTA
>JAOZUV010000448.1 GCA_029938505.1 Bacteroidales bacterium
TTACAATATATTCATTGGAATCCAAGTCCTGAAATTTTTTCTTTGGGTCCGATAGTAGTCCGTTGGTACGGTTTATTATTTGCAACTGGCTTTGTATGCGGATATTTTATTCTTAAAAAAATATTCACAAAAGAACAAGTTCCTTTAACTGTATTGGATAAATTGATGACGTTCTTATTTGTTGCAACTGTTCTTGGTGCTCGATTGGGACATTGTTTGTTTTATGATCCACAATTTTATTTGGGCAACCCTCTCGAAATTTTAAAAATTTGGGAAGGTGGACTAGCTAGTCACGGAGCCGCGATTGGGATTATCATTGCATTAATTATTTTTTCCTACCGCACTTGTATGCCATTTTTATGGTATCTCGATCGTATTGTTATTGGAGGAGCCTTAGCCGGAGCATTTATTCGTTTTGGTAATTTGATGAATTCTGAAATCTTTGGGAAAGTTACTGATCTCCCATGGGGATTTTATTTTTCAGCCAACCACAATCCTGCAATTGCAAATGTACCCCGTCATCCAACACAAATTTATGAGACATTGGCTTATTTAGGAATTGCCATTTTTCTTTACATTTACTATTTTAAATACTTCCCAAAATTTAAGGATGGGCAATTATTTGGCATGTTTTTAATATTGGTTTTTGGGTTCAGAATGCTGATTGAAAATTTAAAAATGGCTCAGGAAAGTTTTGAAAACGATTTGATTTTAAATATGGGACAAGCACTCAGTATTCCATTTGTTTTAGGTGGTGTATTTTTATTGATTTATATTAATTACATACATAAAAGAGAAAAAGCCCATCTCAATAAATGAAATGGGGCTTATTCTTTTTATAGTTAATTTGTAAGCTCATTTATTGGGGCTAACATAAAATCCTCAATTTCTTTAGCAAGACTTTCTTGATTATATTTTTTTGCAATTTGGCCAATACTTCGAAGTACAGAAAGGGCATGACTAATTTCTTGATCAAATGAAGCTGAATATTCACCTTCAAATGTTAAATAGTAATTAATTTCCTGAACATAGCGTTCAACTAGCAATTTTGATAAATCACGCCCTTCCTTAAAAGCATCCGCCTGAAAATAAATTTCTACAAAAGAAAGTGACCAAAAATCGATTGGAATTTTACTTGTTGGGAAAACTTCAAAACAACGATCTGCTAATTTTTTAGCTTTCTCCTTTTCACCTTTCTGAATTAACATTCTTGATACACGTTTAAAATTCTGAGAGGCAATTGAAATATTACGTACACTCTCGCAATCAATGGTCACACCAGGAGCATTCAAATTGCCCCATTGGGTTTTGTTCATCAAAATATCATAGGATTTATCAATTAAGATACCACCTATACCATCATAATAATCTTTCGCTCTGATAGGCATAAATCGATAGGCTGTTCCTTCTAAGTAAATAAACTCATTTACATCAAATACCTTTTTGACTACTGTTGGATTCGTAAAATAAATTGGGCGCTCCCAATTATTCGTAGCCATAAAATCGAGAAAAGCCAAATCATTTTTACGCAAATCATTTTGTTTAATTTCCCAAGTGATTTCAGGTACAATTAAATGAGCCAGTTCGCGAGGAACAATTCCATTATCAACACAAGCTGCAGAGTCAACAGTTATTTTTACTTTTTTAGTAGGTAAGTAATTGATCATTTCACCACTTCGAAGAGGAATCTGCGATATTGGGTCATCACTTTTAATAAAATCAATGATACTTTTTAATTCAATTGCTCCTTTTACACCACGAAACGTCCTAGGAAAGTATGGGATAATATCATTTTGCCCTTTATCATACTTTTCTGGGCTAATACTAAGCGGTAGTGGATCAGCTTCGTAAGCTTTTCGTCCTAATTGTAAAACATACCACTCGCCTGAAGAAAGCATAAAATTCACAACTCGAGCATCCGTCCTAAAACCTTCAACTTCCTGAATATACCACAATGGAAAAGTATCGTTATCGCCTACGGCATAAATCACTGCATTGGGAGCCAAACTTCCCATATAATTTTTAGCAAAATCACGTGCAGCATATTTCCCAGAACGATCATGATCATCCCAACCTTCGCTACCCATTATACCAGGTACTAAAACTAAACATACTCCAGTAACTACAATCGGAATGATTTTTTTGTTTCCAGCGATTTTCGAAATCATATCCGTAATAGCCAAAACTCCCATTCCAATCCAAATAGCAAATGCATAAAACGAACCCGCAAATGCATAATCCCTTTCACGTGGTTGATAAGGGTATTGATTCAAGTAAACAACAATTGCCAAACCTGTCATTATAAACAAAAGAAATACGACCCAAGTATCTTTATTATTTTTAAGAAAATGGAAGAATGCGCCAATTAAACCCAAAATTAGAGGCAACAAATAAAATTTATTTGTCGCAGCATTTTTATAAGCATCTGGTAAATTTTCAATATTTCCAACATGAATATTATCAATGAAATTAATTCCACTTATCCAGTTTCCTTCTATTGGTCCCCCTTGACTATCTATATCATTTTGCCTACCAGCAAAATTCCACATAAAATATCGA
>JAOZUV010000449.1 GCA_029938505.1 Bacteroidales bacterium
CTATGTGGTTTTGTTCTATAATCGGGATTAAGGTGAACATTCCTGAGCTTTTGCATACCATAATGTGTACTACGCGCAGAAGCAACTTGATCATCATCTGTATATTTACTTAATATAATTTCATTCATTTGTTTTTCAATCACTTCAGCGTCTACAGATTCTGGGATTTTAAAATATGTTTCGAAACCAGAAATCGAAGAACCCCAACTATCAAATTCAAAGCCAATCATATCATTTGTTAAATTTTCAATTGATAACATCATCGAAAAATTAAGACTACTTGCTAGAGGTCTTTCTTTGATGACTGCTACGACTTGATAACTTTTATTTGGTGGAAAGATGATTGTTTTTCCAATGGGGTCTTCTTCCCCAAAATATTTTTTTGCTATCAATTCTGATAAAGCAATATTCTTGGGGTGTTTGAATATTAATTCAGGACTACCTTTGATCCACTCATACTTAAAAATATCACAAAAAACAGAGTCAGAGAATAATATGCTTTTCTCTCTAAAAACCGTTTCATCAATTAGAAGATCGTGGTTTGACATCAAATAACTACTTGCAATTTTAATGTCAGGAAAATCATTTCGTAATGAATAGCCCATTGCAAAGGAAGTAGCTCCATCGGTATCTGTGTTATTTACATTTTGTCGAGTAGATGTTACTCGATAAATCTGATCATTTTCAGGATAAAACTTATCAAAGCTTAGTTCAAACTCAATAAAAAGGGAAATAATAAGTACACATGCCAATCCAATAGATAAGCCAATGATATTAATAAATGAATACAATTTATTATTCATTAAATTTCTAAAAACTGTTTTAAAATAATTTTTTAGCATAGCTCAAAACATTTAACTGTATAAATAGTGAAAATCATAAATCTAGCATCCTGTTTTCAATAAGCATACCAAAATTCACATATATCTAACTACAAACAACTTAAGCAATAAAAAGAGAAAATAAAAACGCTTAGCTGTTCCACTATGAAACAAGCATACTGTTCCTTTATGAAACATTCTTTTATCTTTACAAAAAACAATTTTACAATATGGTAGATAAAAAAGGGAAAGTATTGGTCATTGATGATGATAAAGATATCCTTTTAACATCTCGTATAGTACTTAAGCATGATTTTGAAATCGTCAGAAACGAGTCTGACCCATTCAAATTACCACAAATTTTACGCGAAGAAGAGTTTGATGTTATTTTATTGGACATGAACTTTTCGACTGGAACAACCAGTGGTAAAGAAGGTATTCATTGGTTAAAGGAAATACTGAAAATTGATGCTGAACTAAACGTAATTATGATCACCGCCTATGCCGAAATTAATACGGCTATTGAAGCAATGAAAAATGGCGCACTCGATTTTATTGTAAAACCCTGGGATAATGAAAAGCTCACGGCAACTGTCAGCTCTGCATTAAAATTAAGCCAATCAAAAAAAGAAATTCAACAACTAAAATACAAACAAGAAAATCTTAAGAAAGAAATTGACAAATCGTTTGCTGAGATGATTGGAGATTCGGAAGCAATAAAGAAAGTATTTACTGACATCCAAAAAGTGAAAAATACCAATGCAAATGTGCTAATTCTAGGAGAGAATGGGACAGGAAAAGAATTGGTTGCTCGCGCCATTCATAGACATTCAAATCGTTCCGAACAAATCTTTGTAAATGTTGATTTAGGCTCTATTTCTGAAAATTTATTTGAATCAGAATTATTTGGTCACACTAAAGGCGCTTTTACTGATGCCTCGTCAGAAAGGATGGGACGTTTCGAAATTTCAAATGGAGGAAGCATATTCCTCGATGAAATTGCTAATTTGAATTTAGCAATGCAGGCTAAATTATTGGCTGTTTTGGAGAATAGAGAAGTCACAAAACTTGGTAGCAATAAGGCTATACCAATCGACATTCGTTTAATTACAGCTACAAATATGTCCTTAAAAGAGATGATTGATGAAGGGAGCTTCAGACAAGATTTATTGTATAGAATTAATACTCTAGAGATTCATCTTCCGCCACTACGTGATCGCATTGAGGACATCCCATTATTAGTTGATTTCTTTATTAAAAAATATCGCATAAAATATCAAAAAGAAAATTTAAAATTAAGTTCCGAAGCTTTAAAAAAACTAAAAGCCTATCAATGGCCAGGGAATATTCGAGAGCTTAAACACTTAATTGAGCGTGCTGTTATTATGAGTGAATCAAAAACATTAAACCCTAACGATTTCCCTCTAAAAATTGAAACACAAAAAAGTATTGGGACTAATAGTTTAAATATTGAAGAACTCGAAAAACAGGCAATTAAACACGCTATTCAAAAAAATCATGGAATATTAAGCAAAGCAGCTAAAGAACTGGGAATGGGTAGAACAACACTCTACCGAAAAATGAACAAATATGGTCTTTAAAAATTATAGAATACGAATAATTATCCGAGTCTTTTTTATTGCAACATTTATGTTTCTATTTTTCTTTTCAATGAATCAAGAAAAATGGTATGTAACAACTGCTGTAAGTTTGTTGGTCGTGTTTATTTTACTAGCTG
>JAOZUV010000450.1 GCA_029938505.1 Bacteroidales bacterium
GGCATGATAGTCGTGATTTTGCTTTTGCAAAACATTTTGAATTACCAATTATTCAAGTAGTTGTAAAGGATGGCGATGAGTCTACAAATACTAATGATTGGGAAGATTCGTATGATTCAAAAGAAGGAATTTTGATTAATTCTGATTTTATTAATTCCATGACGGTTACTGAGGCCATGAAAGTTACCATTGCTAAAATTGAGGAAATGGAAATTGGTAAAGGAACCATAAATTACCGATTACGTGATGCTATTTTTAGCCGTCAGCGATATTGGGGAGAGCCATTCCCAATTTATTATAAAGATGGAATGCCTTATGCTTTAAAAGTTAATGAGCTTCCACTTAAATTACCAAAAGTAGATAGTTATTTACCCACAAGCGAAGGCAATCCCCCATTAGCTAATGCTAAAAACTGGGTCACAAAAGATGGTTATCCTCTGGAAACCAATACCATGCCTGGATTTGCTGGTTCAAGCGGATACTATTTGAGATATATGGATCCTAATAATAAAACCAGGTACTTTTCAAAAAAGGCAAATCAGTATTGGCAAAATGTTGACCTTTATATTGGTGGCGACGAACATGCAGCAGGTCATCTTATTTATTCGCGCTTCTGGAATAAATTCCTTTTTGATATTGGTATGGTTTGTGAAGATGAACCTTTTAAAAAGCTAATAAATCAAGGGAAAATACAAGGCAGATCTAGTTTTGTTTATAGAGTTAAGGGTACAAATAATTTTATCTCATATAATCTACGCAAGAATTATGATGTGCAAAAACTGCATGTAAATATTGATATTGTTAATAATGATGTGTTAGATACTGAGGCTTTTAAAAATTGGCTTCCTGAATATAGTGATGCTGAATTTGTGCTAGAAGACGGTAAATATATTTGTGGACATGAAGTTGAAAAAATGTCTAAATCAAAGCATAATGTTCAAAACCCAGATGCTCTTATTGAAAAATATGGGGCCGATACTTTGCGTCTTTATGAGATGTTTTTAGGCCCACTTGAACAGGATAAACCATGGGACACAAATGGTATTGAAGGAGTTTTTAGGTTTTTACGCAAATTTTGGAGACTCTATTTTGATGATAATGATAAATTAATTATTACTGACGACAAGCCTACTGATGATGAATTAAAATCACTTCATAAAACTATTAAAAAAGTAACTTCTGATATTGAAAGATTTTCGTTCAATACGGGAGTAAGTGCATTTATGATTTGTGTTAACGAATTAAGTGATGTTGATTGTCATAAAAAAGAGGTTCTTGAATCGCTTGCTATTTTGTTAAGTCCATATGCACCACATATTACCGAAGAAATTGGAAAGGCGATGGGCTATAAAAACAGTATTAGCACTGTTGAATACCCTATTTTTAATGAAGAGTATTTAACTGAAAATAATTTTGAATATCCAGTTTCATTTAATGGCAAAATGCGTTTTAAAATAAGTCTGCCAATTAACATGTCAAAACAAGATATTGAAAAAGCTGCTGTGGAGGCTGAGGAGGCTCAAAAATGGATTGAAGGAAAAACTGTTAGAAAGATTATTGTAGTACCCAATAGAATTATTAATATTGTAGTGGGTTAATAATAAAAAGATGGTTAATAAAATACCTAATTCTTTCTTTGTAGTACTCCTTTTGCTTATTTCTCAATTATTATGTTCTCAGAGTGCTGTTGTAAATACAGCATTTAAAGCTGGCGAATATCTTAAATATCGCGTTTATTATAGTTCATCTATAATAAATGCCACTGCTGGCGAGGCTATATTAACAGTAACTGACTGGGAAGAAAAACAGAAGGGAGAGCTTAAAAAATATTACCGCATTACAGGTCTGGGTAATTCAAAAGGCATGTTTAACTGGTTTTACAAGGTACGCGATAAGTTTGAAAGTTTTGTTGATAAAAAAACTTTACTTCCTTATGCATTTGTCCGAAAAACCCATGAAGGTAAATTTATTCAAAATGACATAGTTATTTTTAATAGGAAAGATGATGAGGCCATAGTAAACTCAATTGACAAATTTAAGATTCCTCCTAATGTACATGATTTTGTTTCGGCACTTTACTTCATGCGAACTCTTAATGTGGAAGATTTTAATGCAGACAGTTTATATTTTCTAAATTTCTTTTTAGACGACTCAGTATATATGTCAGCGGTCAAATATGAGGGAAAAGCAGATATCAAAACGAAGTGGGGCAAAATATCATGTTTGAAAATTGCCCCAATGATGGCATCGGGAGAGGTTTTTGCAGATGAATACCCAATGCATGTTTATATAAGCGACGATAAAAATCATTTGCCAATTATGGCTGAGTCGAAAGTTGTTGTTGGCTCAGTTAAAATGGAGCTAATTGAATATGGTGGATTGAGTAATCCTTTCAAAATAATAATTAAGGATTAATACCAATTGTAATTCCATATTACCGATAAACAAATTGAATTATTTTGAAGTTTCTTTTACTCTCATATCACCTAATAACACATCCCAAAAGCCAATAAGCCTTCCTCCAATTTGTGTTTCTTTACGTCTTACGTAAACAGTAAT
>JAOZUV010000451.1 GCA_029938505.1 Bacteroidales bacterium
TTATGAATCCTTTTACAGATATAAAAATCTTAAAGGGGCTCGTTGAAAAAATCAGAAATTTCGTTGAAAATTAAAAACCTAATCCTATTCTGACCTTTGAATAAAACTCGCCTGCTATACGAACACCTACATAATCTACACGAAGGATTTTAAAGATATGTTCTAGTCCCGTAAAGAACTCAGTATGATCAACCCCTTCGCCCGTATGCAAATAGTTAATACCTGAAACAACTTGCATTTTAGATTTCCGTAATAATGGGAATTTATTTATTATCCAGCCATTAAAGTGATGCTCATATTGGAATGAAAAATAGCTCGTATTTGTACTATTCGAATAATAATCCATGGAATGAAAAGCAACCGTATTAATCTGAGATTTTGGTTCAGTCTCTCCAACAGTCATTTCAAATCTATTACTTGGCAAAGGAATCATCTCGGTTTGGTTACCATAAAAATGTTTGTAATCCATGAAATATGTTTTCGAATTATTAAAGAATGTACCAAACTCAAGAGTTACATTAGAAATTCCTAAATTTTTAAACTGCAATTTATCATAAACACCAATTTTCAAATGATCATAGTCTACATCCGAAAACGAAGTATTAATACCCTTACGATACTCTAATTTAATAATAGGATATTTACTTCCAAACTTTTCTTTCCGATCGGGATAAGTGGCAAATTTTTGTTTGAACTTAAATACCAATTGGAACATCAGAGTCAATGCTTTATTTGATTCAAAAGAAGGAGTATCGTCTAATTTATTCAAAGGATTATTCGATGTAAATTCTTTATTTTCATGTTTAAAAAGTACAAAATCTTCATGATTAACCAGAGGGGAACGATTGGCATATTCAACGAAGGCTTTGACTTCTAAACCATTTGTAAGTTCACGACTGCTCTCTAAATAAATAAATTCTTTTTGATAAAGCTTAATAAAATTATCCTTAAGCAATACAGTTCTAAAGGTATTTTGAATATTAGAAAGCGGAAAATTATTATTAAAATCATAATTGTATTTTCCAAATGTTAGCCTTATAACCTGATCGTGCTTGCGATCGAAATAATAATTAACATTTTGTTCAAAAAGAAAATTCTTGTTTGTGAAACTATATTTTGTAGCTAAATTAAATGAGAGATGTTTATTGCCATTTTTTGGCCACGATTTTGAAAAATGCTGCCTGAAATCAAAATTCAATCCCTCCACTGTATTATAGCTTGTAAAAGCTTCCGTAAGGGGGTGCATATGATAATACTCTGTTTGATATTTATCACGCCAACCATAGCCTCCAAAAATTATTTTTTTGAACTTAAATGTATTTCGTTCATGCATTATCGAATCAAGGTATTCATCCGATTCATGATAAGCGATAATACTATCTCCTTTATGATAGTTCTTCTTTTCTTCTGCTGTTAGAATAGCCTGACGGTTATTGATCCAATACATCGGATCGAGCTTAGAGGTTTCATCAGTTACTGCAAATACTTCACTCCCAAAAAAATTCTCAGGAAAAACTTCATTCACTCGATAGTTCGAGAAAAAACCAATAAAATTCGTAGTTGCTGTAAATCCAAAGGCTTTAAAATACATCGTAATATGAAGCGAAAGAGGCATTTTAATCATCCCTGTTACAGGCACATAAACCTGGCGAATATAAACACTATCCGTAAAATCAATTTGAGAGCTACGTGTAATCATTAAATCTAAACTGTGAATATTCCATTTCTCATCCGTGATATAAATATATCCCTTAAAAATATTATCATGTTTCCGCTTTGGAATAACCTCAATTTTATGAATCAATTCATCATTATCCTTAAACGATTCTATCAGTCTGTATTTATAGTAAAATAGGGCATTCCCAGCAATGGGAGAAATAAATGAACGCTCAGATAAACCAATATTTATCAAATTTTTATAAAAACTCAACATAACCATATCGGCCCTATTGAAACTGTATCCCGTTTTTGTACCTGAAATCTTGGATGCAATCATTTCTTCTTTTCGCTTATTTGGCTTTTCGAAATAATAATTACTTACTGACTCTGAAAGGTAGATCATTCCCAATTGCGTGGAATCCGGCATCTCATCTTTCGGAATCATAAAAAAACTCTCAGGAATTTCATCCAATTTCACATTGCTTTTCATATATAATTGTGCAGCAAAAGACTGAACCAGATCATCATAATATTTTCGATTATTGATTGCTTCGCGGATAATTGGATAAGCAGGATCCTCTTTCTTAGTCCTAATTACAATCTCACGAAGCATGATGTTTTCAATTTTCAAATTAACTTTTAAGGGAGATGGGTTTGTTCCAGCAGGAACATCTAAATAAAACTTTTTATAACCGACATATTGCAAGGCTAGAATAAGACTGGTATCCTTTCGTATACTTAGGCTAAATGCTCCATCAATATTCGATGTTGTCCCACGTGTACTCCCTTTAATATAGATATTTACAAAAGGCAATGGTTCATTTAACTCATCAAACACATGCCCAGTTATTGTTTTTGATTGCGATAAAACATCATTGCTTTGAATAAACAACAAG
>JAOZUV010000055.1 GCA_029938505.1 Bacteroidales bacterium
TGAAAAAATTCCAGTATCCTGTGGATGCTTGGGGTGTTGATTTTCAGTCGGAACACGAACGTTTTCTTGTTGAAAAACATTTCAAAAAACCAGTTATCATCATTGATTATCCAAAGGAAATCAAAGCTTTTTATATGAAGCAAAATGAGGATGGGAAAACTGTGAGAGGAATGGATGTTTTATTTCCACAAATTGGTGAAATTATTGGTGGATCACAGCGTGAAGAAAACTATGATAAATTGTATTCTAGGATCAAGGAAATGAATATTCCTGAAGAAGAATTGTGGTGGTTTCTGGAAACTCGAAAATTTGGAACTGTTGAACATGCTGGTTATGGATTAGGCTTTGAGCGATTAATGCTATTTATTACTGGTATGGGAAATATTAGAGACGTCATTCCATTCCCTCGTGCACCACAAACAGCAGAGTTTTAATTTTTTTCATTTAATCTAAATATCGTATATTAGTTGAAAGTGAAAACGTAAGTATTAAAACTTGATTTCAAATGTTAAATCAGCGACTGCAACAAAAACTTTTACAAAAATTATCTCCGCAGCAGATATTGTTGATGAAGTTATTGCAGATCCCTTCTGTAGCAATTGAACAAAGAATTAAACAAGAAATTGAAGAAAACCCAGCTTTAGATGATTCTCCCGACACAGAAGATTTGGAGGATGATTATGAAAAAGAGGAAGATTTTGATGCTGAAATAGCTGAAGAAACTACCAATAAAGATGATGAATTTGATTTGGCAGATTATATGGATGATGATGATGCACCATCATATAAGCTCTCTTCAAATAATTATAGTTCAGACGATGAACGTAAAGAAATCCCTTTTGTAAGTGGTTTAAGCTTCCATGATTTTTTGATCTCCCAGTTGGGTTTACGACAATTAAATGATAATAAATACGATATTGCTTTAACTATTATTGGAAACTTAGATGATTCTGGTTATTTGCAACGTAATATTGATGCCATGATTGACGATCTGGCTTTTACGCAAAATATAACTACCAATCGCGAAGAAATTCTTTCTGTTTTGTCAGTCATTCAACAATTTGACCCTGCTGGTGTTGGAGCTCGAAATTTACAGGAATGCTTATTAATTCAACTTCGAAAACAGGATGAAACAGATCCCGATATTAACTTGGCTATTTTAATTATTGATCGTTATTTTAATGAGTTCACTAAAAAGCATTATGAGAAAATTATTAAGAAAGCGAATGTTGATGGGGCTGTCTTAAAGGCTGCTATTGATAAAATCTTAAAATTAAATCCGAAACCGGGAAACTCACTAAGCGAAACCACCAAAACCAATCACTATATTATGCCTGATTTTATTATTCAGAATAATACAGGGAGTTTGGAACTTAGTTTAAATTCGCGCAATGCACCTGAACTGCATCTTAGTCGAACCTATATGAATATGTTAGAGTCGTATGCTGAAGGTAAAAAAACCAAGCAGCAGAAGGATGCCTTCATGTTTGTGAAACAAAAAATTGATTCGGCTAAATGGTTTATTGATGCCATAAAACAGCGGCAAAATACGCTATATATTACTATGAATGCCATCATGATTTATCAACAGGAATATTTTCTTAGCGGAGATGAAACAAATCTTCGACCGATGATATTGAAAGATATAGCCGAGATTGTCCATCTTGATATTTCAACGATTTCGCGTGTGGCTAATAGCAAATATGTGCAAACACCTTTTGGAACATTTTTATTAAAAAGTTTCTTTTCTGAGTCGATGCAAACTGAAAGCGGAGAAGAGGTTTCAACACGTGAGATTAAAAAAATATTATCGGATTGTATAGATGCCGAAAACAAGGTAAAGCCTTTAACGGATGAACAGTTAACGGGTATTTTAAAAGAAAAGGGTTATTCTATTGCACGCCGCACAGTTGCCAAATATCGTGAGCAACTGAGTATTCCTGTTGCTCGTTTGCGTAAAGAGCTTTAGTTCGATCTAAAATCAAAAAAACATTAATGGAAACTAAATTTGCAAAGCTGATTTCTTATATTTTTCATCCTTTATTAATACCAACTTATGCTTTTATAATGCTGTTTAGTCAGCGAGCATATTTTGCGATGATACTACCTATACCTGCACGTTGGCGATTAATATTAATTGTTTTTATTATCACTTTTGTTTTACCAGTAATGTTAGTATTGCTGCTCAAAAGTTTGAAACGGATTCAATCCTTACAAATGAATGATCGAAAAGATAGAAACATCCCTTATATTGTTACGGCATGGTTTTGTTTCATTCTTTACTTGGTGCTGAAAAACACACAGTTATCTCCTGTATTTAAATACTTTAGCCTCGGAGCAACTTTAATAATTGTATTTGCTTTTTTAGTGAATCTCAAATGGAAAATCAGCATTCATATGTTAGCCGTTGGTGGCTTAACAGGAATGTTTTTAGGTCTCACATTAATGAAAATTATTACAGACCCTATGTATTTTGTTTGCTTAATTTTGTCTGCTGGACTAATTGGTTTTGCTCGTTTAAAATTAAAGGCTCACACCCCAGCACAAATTTATACCGGATTCCTTTCCGGGATGGTGCTAATGATGATACTTGCTTTTTATTTTTAAGATTAAAAAGGGTTAAGGGTTATACCAACTGAAATTGGATAAAGTTCTGGGCCATTTGCTTCGCTAAACATTTTTGTTAGTGAATATGACATATATAAATTAGCAAAGCCGTAACCAATTCGTAGTGTTGGTGCAAATCTAATTTTTTCGATAAATTGAACATCTTTATTTTTAACAGTCACCTCAAAACCTGATTCGTTAAATTCTTGTCCTTTATAAGTAGTGTGACTATCTAGTCGAAAACCAACTTTAGCTCCAATTGCTAAACGAAAATTTGATTTAGATTTATATCTTAACTCACCCATAAAATCAAGATAGCTTACCACGAATTTACTTTTACTATACTCAATGGCTTCATCAATGGGCGTAAAAGTGATAGGGGGTAAATTTACATCCTCTATATAAGTATTTGTAACCATTTTATGGGTAGTAATACCACCTCCTAAAGCAAGTCTAAATTTGCCATCCTTTTTCCAAATGAATTGTTCGTACATAGCATAAAAGCTATTACCTAAACTAATGCCATTCGTTTTCATTCCATCAGGTGTGCCTTGCCAGATATCATAAAAAATATCTACGCTAAAATTTACTTTTTTATCTTGATCTAGAACCTCATCTTGGGCAAAGATACTGCCTGTAAAAATTACTAGTATAGCTGTAATGAATAACTTTCTCATGTATTTTAATTTAGATTGCAAATATACAATTTTTAAGTCTTAACAAAACTTGATGTTTAATTATAAAATTAACGCAATTTACGGAATTATATTTCTGTGTTTGATGAGCTTAACTTTTATTAACATAAAAATGCGCATGATAAAAATATCAAATAAAAAACGGAAAATCATTTAATAATGATTTTCCGTTTATGCCCGTGGGCCCACCTGGACTCGAACCAGGGACCAATTGATTATGAGTCAACTACTCTAACCAACTGAGCTATAGGCCCCGAATTAAAAAAGCATGAAACTTTTTTTATTCAAAGTGGATGCAAATTTATATAAATTTACCAAGAATTATGAATTTTTTTTAAAATATTTTAATGACATTGATTAGGAATATAATTTTTGATTTTGGAGGAGTAATTTATGATATTGATTTTCAACGATCAATTGATGAATTTCAGAAGCTTGGGGTGGATAATTTTGATCAGCTATATTCAAAGGCTATTCAGGATAAGCTTTTTGAAAATTTAGAAACTGATTTATGTACTCCTAAAGATTTTTTAATAGAACTTGGAAGTTATTTTAAATCAGATGTGAGCGAAACACAGATTAAAGCTGCTTGGAATGCTTTATTAATAGGATATAGAAAGGAACGCTTGCAAATGCTTAAAAATATTAGCCAATTTTATAATATTTATTTATTGAGCAATACTAATCGTTTTCATTATGCAGTATATATCGAAGAATTTAAAGAAATTACAGGTTTAAAATCGTTTAATGAATTATTTAAAAAAACGTATCTTTCCTTTAATATCAAATCTCGTAAGCCTGATTTAGAGCCCTATTTGTATGTTTTAAATGATGCTGAAATTGCGGCTCATGAAACATTGTTTATTGATGATTCTTCACAGAACATGAAATCGGCGAAGGATTTAGGCATTCATACTTATTTCCTTGACCTATCAAAAGGTGAGGATGTACTGGATTTATTTGTTGGGAATCAACTTAAAGAGGGTATAATTAAAACTTAGTTTATAGGTTCTTCGTTTGCAAACTTTTCTCCAACCTCTTTAAGTACATTTAATATTTCCTCTTTATTTTCGAGGCTAACTAATTGCATCCTATATGGCTTGAAATTTCTGTACCCTTTAAAATAATCAGCATAGTGTTTACGCATTTCAAGTATGCCAGTACGTTCACCTTTCCATTCAACAGATTTTTCAAAATGAATTTTACAAATTTCTACCCTTTCATGAATGTCTGGTCTATGAATAATATTTCCAGTCTTTAAGTATTCTTTTATTTCCTTAAATAACCATGGATTTCCATAAGCTCCACGTCCAATCATAAGTCCATCTACACCAAAAGTATCTTTAAAATGTTTGGCAGTATGGATGTCAACAACATCACCATTCCCAAATATGGGGATAAACATTCTAGGATTGTTTTTAACTTCGCCAATTAGTTTCCAATCTGCTTTATCTCTGGGTTTCATGGTTCTTGTTCGCCCATGAATAGTCAATGCTTTGATGCCAACATCCTGAATCCTCTCAGCAATATCTACAATTTCTTGATGATTGTTATCGTAACCGAGCCGAGTTTTAACAGTGACTGGTAATTTGGTTGCTTTCACAACAGCCTCAGTCATTTTAACCATTTTTGGGATGTCGTTTAGGATGCCTGAACCAGCTCCTTTCGAAGCAACTTTTTTTACAGGACAACCATAATTTATATCGATAATATCTGGATTGGCTTGTTCAGCATATTGCGCTGCCTTTACCATTGATTCAATATTATGGCCAAATATTTGTATCCCAATAGGGCGTTCAAACTCAGTAAAATCAAGTTTTTTTACACTTTTGGCAGCGTCACGTATTAGTCCTTCTGAAGAAATAAATTCGGTATACATCATATCAGCACCCATCATTTTACACACATACCTAAATGGTGGGTCTGAAACATCCTCCATGGGTGCTAATAATATTGGGAATTCGCCGAGTTCTATTTGATCTATCTTTATCACAATTTAATTTTTATGAACTGCAAAATTATTAATTTTACGCTTTAATTCATTCGTTTATGGAAATGTTTCAGAAAGAACCCATTTTAGGCCGATCTTCAGCTTATATTCAGGCCTTGAGTTTGTTGTTAATAATTGTTTTATCCCTACTGTTTGTTTATTTATTTGCTATGATTTTGGCTTTACCATTTTGGGGTAAAGATGTTTTGTTTATGCTGGATGGTGGTAAATTGGACTTATCCAGACCTGAGATCATTTCTTTTATGAAATATATTCAAACTGTAAGCCAGTTTGCAATATTTATTTTACCGCCTGTATTATTTGCATTTTTAGTACACCGAAAAATATTTGATTATTTAAAGTTAAACCTTCGGTTTTCAATTGCACAATTATTTTTATCGATTCTTCTAATTTATGTAAGTCTACCATTTTTGAGTTGGATAGGTTCATTAAATCAACAGATGGTTTTACCTGAGTTTTTAGCAGGTGTTGAAAATTGGATGAAGACTACTGAGGAATCCGCTTCTCAACAAATTATAGCTTTCTTAAATGTAAAAACATTTGGGGCTATACTCTTTAATTTTATAATGATTGCTCTTATCCCAGGTATTGGTGAAGAATTGCTATTTAGGGGCGTTTTAATACGTCTTTTTAAAAAATGGTTTGGGAGTGTGCATGCTGCTGTTATTGTTTCTTCTCTCTTGTTTAGTGCATTGCATATGCAGTTCTATGGTTTCTTCCCACGTTTGGTGTTAGGTTTAATTTTGGCCTATACTTTTGTTTGGACATCTTCTTTATGGGTTCCAATCATTATACATTTTCTTAATAATGCAACTATCCTATTGATTTATTATGTGAATAAAACCCCTGATATTTTGGATCAAGAAATTGAATCTATAGGTGCTTCACAAAATATATTTGTGATAGTAATGAGTGCTGCTTTTTCTCTCATGTTCTTATATCTGATTTATCATCAAAGAAGAATCCCCGGAAACTAAAGGCATAAAAAAAGAGGATACAAATATGTATCCTCTTTCTAATTTATATGAATAATTGCTATAAATCCATTTTCTTTACCTCGGTACTTGAGTAATTAACTTTAAAAGCTCCAACTTGACGGAGTTCTTGTTTTATATCAGTAACAATACCCATTTTAGTATTTTTGTCAACTTTCAAAGAAGTAGTTAGTTGTTTTCTCTCGTTTTCATTTCTTGATTCACGCTCTTTAGTAATAAACTCCTGTATTTCTTCAATCGTAGCAAAATGATCATTTAATTGAATACGAGAATTTGTGCCATATTTAGCTTGAAGAGGAGCTCCAACGTGAATATAACTTACCAACGATTTCTTTTCGAGCTTCACAACCTCAGTTGCAGTAGGCGGACTTACTTTAACGAATACGTCAGCTTGCTTCATGGTTGTTGTAACCATAAAGAAAAATAGAAGCATGAAAATAATATCTGGTAATGAAGATGTACTGATGGGTGGAAGTTCTTTCGACCCTTTTTGTTTAAATCTTGACATATTATTTTCCTCCTATTTCTGATGGTTCAGCTTCTGAAAAACGGTATGGAACAGCTGTACCCACAGCCTTTTTTTGACTTTTGAATAAGAGCCTGTCATATTTTTTACCAAAATGTTCCATTGCAACTTGGTCTTTGAGTTCGGAAAAAGCAGCCGTAATCTCATTCTGTACTTTAATGTACATTTCGTAAGATGTTCCTCGGTCATTTTTTAATGAAATCAAGCCTTTAGTAGTATATACCTCTCCAAGATCCTCAATATATTTTTGAGTTACTTCTGGGTAATCAGGATCGTCTATATGTATTGACATAAAGTCAAATACCTCAGCCCTTAAGGTTTTAATATCACCAATTTTGTTGTTAATTAGCAATCGATCGGAGCTGTTAACTAAAATCTTCATGATATTACGCTCCCTAAAATCTGGAGGTGGTTGGTCTTTTAATGGTGGCGGTGACAGCTTTACCATGATACCAGTATCTACTTCCATGGTAGTTGTTACCAGGAAGAAAATCAGCATCAAGAATGCGATATCAGCCATTGAGCCAGCATTTACCTGAGGTGTATTTCTAGCCATAATTTTATTTATTTATTTTATTTAAATACTTTAGCAACTGCAAAATAAACCAAACCTAAAAGGGCTAAAATACCAATAATATAGGTCATGATCATTCCTGCTCCAATTGCTCTGGAAATAGTTTCAGAGATGCCGCGAATTTCATAGATATTTGCATCGGTTGATCCAGATGCGAATGCATAAGAAATACCATAAAGTGCAAAGAATCCTACAATTGCAATTAAAGATTTAACTCCTTGCTTAGGATATTCAATGAAATGTCTAATTGGAAATGCGAAAAGTAAAATCACAGTAATGGCCAATAATACATATGCCCAATACATTACTGTGTTTGCCATTGATTCTCCGTTTATATAAAACAGGGCAAAGAGAATCACCGTAATACCTAAAATAGTATATAGGCTAATCTGTATAATTTTGTTTAATGTATCAGTCATGATAAATTAATTTTTTGATTTGAATTTGGTAAGAATGTCGATAAATGTAATGGTGCTATCTTCCATATCATTAACTAAACTGTCAACTTTTGCGATCAGATAGTTATAAAATATTTGAAGAATAACCGCAACGATCAAACCAAATACAGTTGTTAAAAGGGCTACTTTCATACCACTAGCAACAATATTTGCAGAAATATTACCTGCAGCTGCAATGTCATCAAACGCAACAATCATACCGATTACTGTACCCATGAAACCAAGCATAGGAGCAATGGCGATGAATAATGAAATCCATGATAATCCTTTTTCTAGACGACCCATTAACACACTTCCATAAGAAACGATAGATTTCTCAACCACTTCAAGTCCTTCGTCATATCTGTCAATACCTTGATAAAAAATACTTGCAACAGGACCACTAGTGTCTTTACAAATTTCTTTAGCAGCATCTAAACCACCAGTTTCAAGTGCATTCTCAACTTGATTAAGTAATTTTTGATTGTTTGTAGTTGAAAGGTTTAAATAAATAATTCTTTCAATACATAAAGCCAAACCTGCTACAAGACAAAGAAGTACGATACCCATAAATCTCCAGTCACCAGCAATGAATTGCTCTTTTAATACTTGTTGGAAACCTTGTTCTTCATCAGTTGGGGTTTCTAAAGTAGTTGCAACTTCTTGAGTTGCCTCAGCTGTCATTTCAGTGTCTGTTGCAGCAGCATCATCTTGAGCTACAGCGACGTTCGAAAATCCAATAATTAGCATTCCTGCTATCGTCATTAAAGCAATTAATTTTTTCATAGTAAACTTTTATTTGTTCTTAATAATTCAATCTTTATTTATAATTTAATTTATTTAAGTGTTATAATCAATTATTTATAGAATAAACAGAATCGCAAATATAAATATTTATTTTAATTCAAGTATAGCTTTTACCTAATTTTTCAATATTATAAATAAGCCAAAAACCTAGAGCGGAGAGGAAGGGATTCGAACCCCCGGTACGCTTTTGGCGTACACACGCTTTCCAAGCGTGCGCCTTCGACCACTCGGCCACCTCTCCATATTAATTTATAACAGGTTCGCAAAATTAAAAAAATATTAGTTTTGTAATGGCCGACTCCGTTGTGATGTCGTATCCGCCAATCACCCCAATCCTACCTAAATCAACACTGGTTTCATATTTCCCAATTTCTACCGTTCCTTTTTTGCATTGGGTTACATTAATTATTGTAATACCTTTTTTTATTGCCTGTTCGAGTTGCTTGATGAACCATTTATTAGTGGGTGCATTGCCCGAACCAAAGGTTTC
>JAOZUV010000056.1 GCA_029938505.1 Bacteroidales bacterium
TAACAACTCGCAACTATAGAAGTGATGGTCATGACTGGGATGTTTCTGAAGAAGGAAATATTCTTTTAATGGGTGAAGATAGTCATGTTGAAGACTTAAGTCAAATAGTTGAAGGTGGACAAACAAATGTTACTGTTAAGGATATGATTGTCCAGGAATTTGATAAAAATAAAAACTTGCTTTATACATGGAAAAGTAGAGAGCATTTTGATGTATTAGATGCACTTGGTGAGTCAGCTCTTGCTAAATACACTTCAACCAGACTAGATTATGTACATCCAAACAGTATTCATTTTGATTCAGATACAAGCTTTTTACTTTCTTCTCGTCATATGAACGAGATTACTAAAGTGGATAGAAGAACAAGAGAAATTATTTGGAGATTGGGAGGGAAGAATAATGATTTTACTTTCGTAGGTGAAGATCTTTACCCGAATCCTAATGACTTAAGATTTTCACATCAACATGGTATAACACGAACTCCAACGGGAACAATATTATTATTTGATAATGGTAATACTCATGAAACCCAAATTTCCTCCTCTGTTGAGTACGACTTAGACGAAATAAACATGACGGCTACTCTTGTAAAGCGTTTTATAAACAAGCCAAGTCTTTATACTCAAGCAGGAGGTAATACCCAAAGATTACATAATGGGAACACCTTAGCTTTCTGGCATAAAATTACAACCACAGCTACAGAATTCCATCCGGATGGTTCTAATGCACTCATTCTTTCAAATGTTAATCCCAATCGAATTGAAAAATATTTATGGGAGACGAAGATATTCGAAACAGCTTTTGATACACTTGACTTTGGGAGATTTGATGGAGTAAAACCTAGACGAAGAACTCTTGATATTACAAATAATTCAAATGCTGAAATTTCGATAACAAGCTACTCTACTCATACCGATTTATTTCAACTTACAACAACATTGCCACTTGTAATCCCTTCTCATGGAACATCTCAAGTTGATATCGTTTTTGATCCTTCAACATCTGATCTCGGGTATATCAAAGACTTGATAACTTTAAATCATGATATTGATACACAAAGAGTTGCTCGTCAGGTATGGTTGTTCGGAAACCAAGATGATAATATTATTCCTGTGGCTCAAATTATTCCAAATGCAGGAAATGTAGCTAATGATTCTATTATTGTGATAAATTTAAGTGAACCTATTAAAGCTTTTCCTGCTAGTGAATTAAATTATAGTACAATAGATGATTATGTAATATTTAAGTTAGATAATATGAATGGTGTTGATGTTGAATTTGATGCCACAATTAGTACAGATAAAATGAAAATTATAATTCACCCGAATGAATTGCTTTTATCTGATCAATATTATTATGTTGCCATCAAAGAAAATCTTATTGATTATAGCGGGAACGATTTGCCTGTTACTGAAGCAATATTTTATACAGGAGCATCATATGTTGGTGTTGATGAAGAAGAATTCAAGAATGAATTAATGACTTTATATCCAAATCCAACTAATGGCAAATTTACTATCAGTACTGGAAATAATATTATTAAATATTTATTTATTTATGATCTCAGTGGACGATTAATTGATAATATGCGATCTGAAGAAAAATTTATTAATATAGACATTAGTAATTATTTACTAGGACAATATGTAGTAGTAATTAAAGATGATAAACTACATACAATCAAAACTTTTAAGGTAGTAAAGTATTAAATAAAATTTCTCCTTCTATTTATTGAGGTATTTTATTTATTGAATATTTTCTTTTTCTTAAAAAATGATAGACAATTCCGAAAAGAATTATCAGAATTACTGGTAGAATTGTATTCAGTAACTTCCAATAGGCAGCATCTTCATTTACTTTTGCTTTATCCAGTAATCGCAGTTTTACTTCGCGAGAGCGTAGACTAATTAAATTGGCCCCATCTGTTAAATAATTGATGCAATTCAAAATGAGTTCTTTATTCCCAAAGGTTTGATCGGTAAATTGGTCGTAGCCAAGAGGTAAAGGTTCGTGGCGTGAGTTATGCAATTGATTTTTTATAATATCACCATCAGAGATGATAATCATTTTTGAAAACACTCCTTTTTCTTTGACATCGAAATTTTCTAACTTAATGGGTGTCACCCTATTTTTGAAAACGGAAGTAAAATGTCCCTCCAGTAATACGCCTAAGTTTTGCTCCCCTGATTGAAATAAATTTGGATCAATTTTTTCTTGTACCATGCGGAAACTGATAGTATTGGGTGTAGTAAAGAGAGCCGAATATTTAGAGCTTTTTAATAGGATAGTTTTTTTGATATTACTGACAGCTAGGGTATCTAGACTACTTACGAAATCAGTTTTTATTGCATTTAAATTTCTTACGATTGGATGATTTTCGGTTGGATGAATGATAGGGTAAAATGGCCAAGGGAAAAATTGAATCTGTGCCTGACCAGCCATTTGACCGGTACGTAAAGGAATGGGCAAGGCGTTTACATCTTTTACTAAATCTCGATTTAGTTTAACACCGTAGGTGAAAAGCATATCTTCCAAATTCAAGGAATAAGGAAAAACCATAGTATTCTCAACAATTTGTAAACTGTCCAAAGAAGCCTGAACAGCATCAATTAACCAAAGAACATTCCCCCCATGCATTATGTATTGATCAATTACAAATTTATCTTTTTCATCAAATTTTGTGATGGGTTTAGCAATAATAATGGCTTCAAATATAGGTGTGATTTCACCATTAGTGTCTGCAAGCAAAGCATTTATGTTTCCATTAATTGATTCTTGATGCAAATTATAATCTTTATCCATTGCCAATGCGATATCAACAATATATGGATAGTCTAATTCGCCATGTCCATTTATCAAAGCAATACGTGGCAAACTCTCTTGACTAAGCTTTTTAATGGCATTTACTAGTTGATACTCTAGTGATTGGATGGAATTATTTAAAATTGTTTCGGGAGGAACCCCCATTTGATTTTTTAATAATTCAAGGGCAATTTCTTTTTTACCATCTCCTAAAATGGCTCCAGGGATAATAATTCTTTGTTCTGTTCCATCCAATGTTTTTACTTGCAAGTTTGTAATTTGCAGACCCTTACCACCTAAAAACTGCAAAATCTGTTCTTTTTGTTGGTCATTTTTCCTTTCCAAGGGATTCACAATCTGATAATGAATTTTGTCAGAGTAGGCTCTGAATTCATCCAGTAATTCTCTAGTTTGGGTTTGTAAACGCTTAAAGCCAGAGGGAAGATTACCATCCAAATAAACCTCAAAAAAAATATTCTTTTCTAAATTCTGCAAAATTGATTTTGTGACTGGAGAAAGCGTATACCTTTTTTCGGAAGTTAAATCATAGCGAGCAAAGAAAAAGGCAGAAACATAATTTAGCAATAGCAGAATGACTAATGTAATCAGTAGATTGAGCAAACTCCGTTTTTTGGCATCAAGGTTTTTGATATTTACCATTTCCTAGCCTCCATTCTTAATTTGGTCAGTATCAGAAAAAATACTTTCAAACTGATAAAATAAATCACATCTCGCGAATCAATGACGCCACGACTTATGGAAGCATAATGCGATTCAATGCCTAGGTTTAATAATAAAACTTCTATCCCACTGGGGAATCCCAAAGAAGATATTAAATTAAAACCCAGATAAAAAAAAGCAGAAATAAAAATGGCCAGAATAAAGGCTACAATCTGATTATTTGAAAGTGAGGATGTAAATAATCCAATGGCTGTAAAGGAGGCTCCTAAAAATAATAGTCCTAGAAATGAGCCCCCAAAAGCTCCAATATCTAAATTTCCTTTGGGGAACCCGAGTTGATATACCGAATAAAAATAAATCAAAGTAGGGATCAATGAAAAGACGACCAAAGAAAAAGCCGCCAAGTATTTGGCTAGGATAATATTACTATCACTTAAGGGTTTTGTCAATAATATTTCAATGGTTCCGCTTTTATTCTCTTCCGAAAATAAACGCATAGTAACTGCTGGAATTAAAAACAAAAAAACAAATGGAGCTATGGTAAAAAGTCCATTAAGATTGGCATAGCCAAACTCCAATACATTATACTCGCCAGGAAATACCCAAAGAAATAAGCTATTAACCAATAAAAAAACAATGACTACTATATAAACAGTCAGTGAATTAAAATAACTAAAGATCTCTTTTTTAAGAAGGGCAATCATAATCTTGAAGCACTATTTTAAGCATTCCCTTTGTTTGCTTTTTTTTCTCTTTTCTCAGCTTTTTTTTCTTTTGCAGTTTTTAAGGGTGCTTTTTTAACATTTTTTTTTGCGTCTTGAGACTTAGCCATAATCGTATATTTTTAAATGTTAGTTTTATAGTAATTTTTTCAATAATTTAAACGTGAATATAGTTGATATATTACAATGATAGACTGAAATTTTAGCCTTCAAACTCAATCATTATAGAATCATTCAAGCTGATTCCCAATAAGCTGCTAGCATTCCCATGATTCATAGCAATTTCCATATGTCCATTAGACCCAAAGATAACTACGATTTCGCCAATAGGCACATCGTTATAGGACTGATAAATTTTATTGATTTTTTCACCACGTAAAAGCACATGATATTTCCTGCCTTTGCCAACAAGTTTAAACAAATCCTGAGTAATATTGGTTACCAGATTTTCATATGCATCAATATAAATAACCATTCCTTTAATAGTGTCTTTGTCAGTAGCAGGTTTAAATTGAAGCTTTATCGTAATCTTATCGCGAATATCTCCTAGGTCTTCGATCGCATTTCCATTTGCCAAATGCAAAGCAGCATTTACAAAACGATTATAAGTCGAAAATGTAAACGAATCCGAATCTTGAGGTATTGTCAATTCCACAATTTTTTCAGGTTGATCATCAAAAATCATAGAAAAAATACCACAATCGGCTCCAATAAAATAATGACCTTTATGAAAAAGAGCTGTATGAGGTGATTTATCAGATTCTTCTGTACTCACTCCTAGAATATGGATCGTACCTTCCGGAAAGTTCTGATAGCAATTTTTAAAAATAAAAGCGGCTTGTTCAATACTAAAAGGAGCAACTTGATGAGAAATGTCAACAATTTTTAAGTCAGGGATTTGGCTGTATAGCTTGCCCTTTACGGCAGCTGCATAATGATCTTTTGGACCCCAATCTGTTGTTAGTGTAATAATCGGCATACGAATTATTTAAAAATTGCTTTTCTCCGTAGAAAAATAGTTAATTTTGTAATTCAAAATTAAGAAATTTTAGAGTCGATATTTTTCAAAAACAATATTTTTAGTAACCATTTCCAATGAACGAAAAAATTATCCATTTAGATGCTTACAATCCTCTCGAAATTTTTGGGGTCAATGATTTGTATTTAGAGCAAATTAAAAAGTTTTTCCCAAAACTAAAAATCATTGCTCGTGGCAATGATATAAAGGTAATTGGAGATGATGCTGAGATTACCAATTTTGAAGAAAAGTTTGCTCTAATTCTTTTAATGTACGATAAATTTGGGAAGATTACTGAAGGTGACATCAAGCAAATTTTAGAAAATGGAGGAAGTGATTTCGCTAATGGTAATGGGAAAAACCAAGATGTTTTAGTTCATGGTCGTAATGGAATGCTCATAAAAGCTCGTACCGAAAACCAACGAAAATTAGTGGAAAGCAGTGACAAAAACGATTTACTTTTTGCTATCGGTCCTGCTGGTACAGGAAAAACATATACTGCTGTTGCACTTGCTGTTAGGGCTTTGAAAAACAAAGAAGTTCGCCGCATAGTATTAACCCGACCAGCGGTTGAGGCTGGAGAAAATTTGGGGTTTTTACCTGGTGATTTAAAAGATAAATTGGATCCATATTTACAACCTCTTTACGATGCCTTGCGTGATATGCTTCCTACCCAAAAATTACTTTCCTATATGGAAGATGGCACCATCGAAATTGCCCCTTTGGCATTTATGCGAGGCAGAACCCTCGATCATGTATATGCTATTTTAGATGAGGCGCAAAATGCAACTTCAGCACAATTAAAAATGTTTCTGACACGGATGGGACGCTCAGCCAAATTCGTGGTAACAGGTGATATCACCCAAATTGATTTACCAAAAAACCAATCATCAGGTTTGGTTCATGCACAAGAATTATTAAAAAACATTCCCGGTATTGCTTTTATTAAACTTGGAAAAAAAGATATTATTCGTCACCGTTTGGTGAATGATATTGTGAATGCTTACGAAAAGAATAATAAATAATACAAATTATAAAAGATGAAAAACGCAATTATTAAAACCGATTACAAATTTCCAGGACAAAAACATGTTTATAAAGGGAAAGTTCGCGACGTTTATAATATCGACGATAAGTTGATGGTGATGGTTGTAAGTGACCGGATATCTGCTTTCGACGTAGTTTTACCTGCCGGGATACCTTATAAAGGTCAGGTATTGAACCAAATCGCCGCTAAATTTTTGGATGCCACCGAAGATATAGTTCCAAATTGGAAAATTGCGACTCCAGATCCAATGGTAACTGTTGGCCATTTTTGTGAAACCTTCCCTGTTGAAATGATTGTTCGTGCCTATCTAACTGGTAGCTCTTGGCGTTTATACAAAAACGGAGGACGAGAAATTTGTGGTGTTCCATTGCCAGAAGGGCTGAAAGAACACCAAGCTTTTCCTGAGCCATTGTTAACCCCAACCACCAAAGCCGAACAAGGTGCTCACGACGAAAATATTTCGCGTGATGAAATCATTAAACAAGGTTTGGTTTCTGAAAAAGACTATGTAGAACTGGAACGTATTTCGTTAGAATTGTTTAAACGAGGTGATAAAATTGCCAAAGAAATGGGTCTGATTTTGGTTGACACCAAATATGAATTTGGTAAAAAAGATGGCCAAATTTATTTGATTGATGAAATTCATACGCCTGATTCTTCGCGTTATTTTTATGCAGATGGTTACCAAGAACATTTTGATAAAGGTGAAAATCAAAAGCAACTTTCAAAAGAATTTGTTCGCGAATGGTTAATGGATAACAACTTTCAGGGACGTGATGGCGATGTTCTTCCAGAAATTACGGATGAGTTTGTAAATCAGGTATCAGAACGCTACATTGAACTTTACGAAAGCATTACTGGTGATACATTTGTTAAAGCAGATGTTTCAAATGTAATTGATAGAGTTGAGAAAAACGTTACTGAATACTTAAAAAAATAAATCTAACATACTGCACGCTAGTGCTTGCTTAATAAAAAAAGGATGACCGATGGTTATCCTTTTTTTGGATTCGTCATTCCGAACTTGATTCGGAATCTATCTTATTTTTATTCGAGATGCTGAACCGAAGTGTAACGAAGTTCGGCGTAGCCAATCAAGTTCAGCATCACGTAATATTATAGCACTGCCTGCTGCAACTTCTGCAATTCAAGCACTTTATCTTTATAACCAATTTTCTCGTAAGAATAAATTAAGTCTTCGAGTAATCGATTAATTATCACTAAATGATTAGAAGGTGTATAATATGAATTATCCTCTTGTAATTTCATTTGCTTTATATATAAATCAACCTCATTTTTGGTAAATACCGTCCCCTTATTAAAAGGATTTAAATAAAATAAAACATCAGATTGACTCACTGCTAAATCCTTTTTAATAGAGTTACTATCAACATAGGCCAAAATAAAATGCTTGGGCAAATTAATGCCGTAAACAGGTATTTTTAAACTCTGACATACGATCAAATAGAGCAGTCCCAAAGAAAGAGGATTGCCTAGTTTTGTATCTAGTAAATTGTTTATAAAGAAGTTGTCGGGTGAATAGAAATTCTTTTTATTCCCACGAAAGTGGTGAATATCAAAAAATATATGATTAATAACCCGCACTTTTTCCAATCCGGTAAGGTCGCTATTAATTTCAAGCCACACATCTTGAATAATAGCACTTACTTTTTTTAAAATCAGATCTTCATCCAAATCAGGATAATTGTATTTTGATACAAGGATAAATCCCTTCAAAAGATCATGAAATTGAAAATGCGCCCATTTATTTAAATCAATATAGGTGTTTTCAAATTGAATTTCGTGAATTAAATCGAGGCTTCGTTTTTGAATTAAATTGTCGAATGAATTCTCCCAGGTAGATTCTAAAGTAGGGATTGCATCCAAACCATAGGAAAATATTTTACCCTTGATTTGGCCATACACCTTATGGTCTGGTTCGTCCAGTAGACGAATCAGAGCTATCAATTCTTTATTTTCAATATTCTTTCCCATATAATTTTCCACCAATAAAGATAAAGATACAAAGTCAATGATCGAATAGGCAGACATTAAAACTTTTTAACAAAAATTCAATAAAATAATCAAAGAAGAAAAAGGGACGACATCCTCATGAGGATGTCGTCCCTTTATTTATTTTCTGCTTTATGATGTAATTCGTTCAAGTAAAGTATCAATTAATTTACTTACAGGGATGTGATGATTGGCACTATAGTCTTCAGTCACACGATTTGCAATAATTGCACAAATGGTCAAAACATTATGCCCAAGAGAGCGCCCAAGACCGTATAAAGCAGAGGTTTCCATTTCAAAATTTATAATTTTCTCATTGCCAAAACGGAAGGCTTCTAACTTTTGATTAAAGTTTGGATATTGAAGTTTCATGCGCAAATGGCGCCCTTGTGGACCATAAAATCCTGGAGCCGTAGCCGTAATTCCCTGAATCATATCAAAGCCAATTTTTTCAGCAAGAACTTCAGAGCCTTTCACAATATAGGGCTTTGATAAAGCATCGGGCCATTGGGTTTGTTCAATCAAAGATTGCATCATTTCCAATTCAAAAATAGGCACATCTGGTTTATAAAAATTCATTAAACCATCCAAACCAAGACCATATTTCGACATCACAAAACTATCCACAGGAATTTCTTTTTGTACTGCTCCAGCTGTTCCTAAGCGAATAATAGTCAAAGGAGTATGTTTCTCTTTTACCGTTTTATTTTCGAGATCAATATTTACTAAAGCATCCAATTCGTTTAGTACGATGTCGATATTATCAGGGCCCATACCTGTTGACATAACCGTTAATCGTTTGTTTCCAATCCGCCCGGTATGTGTAAATATTTCTCGATTCTGCATTTGAAATTCAAT
>JAOZUV010000452.1 GCA_029938505.1 Bacteroidales bacterium
AATGATTAGAAAAATATGCGTACTTAGATATAAAAATAGGCCTAACCAACAAGTTAGACTGAGTACGCATTTTTTCTATTGAACAGAACTGCGGTACTAGAGGAAAGTATCTTGCTTATTACTTCCGAATTACATTAAAGTTACAAGAATTCACAAGAATTTTGGAGTGTTTGTAACAGAAATATATATAAGAACATAATTTCCCCCTCCCCACTTAAGAGGCCTTGGAAATTATGAAGTATTCAGTTGCTTTATTCAAATACCATAATTATATTCGTAAAATCTACCGCATTCTGGACAGCACATTCTATCTTTACCTATGAGTTTTAAGAGAAGTGCTTCTTTATCTAATGATTTTATTCTAGGTAACACAATGCCTCTTTGTTTTTCAATCATTTGTCTAATTAAAGAGGTTTTTGAATGTCTATGTCTATTCGATAGAAATCCGTAGTGTCTAATTTTGGTGAGACGGTAAGGCAGTACATGATCTAAGAAACGCCTTATAAACTCTTCTCTTTCCAATGTAAGTTCTTTTTTTCGGTTTTCATCACACCTATCATGATATTCAAAGGTAACAGAATTTTCATTGAAATCTGTAATTCTCTTCGAATAGATTGCAATTTTATGTGTATAGCGACCTAGATAATTGATGACATGTTTGGCGCTTTTAAATACACGTTTTGAATAAACTACCCAATCCTTGTTAAAAAGATTATCAATTAAAACTTGGAACTCTTCTGGATCCTCAAGTGGTTTTATATTGTTAGGGAAATCTAAATCACCGTTATTGTAAAGAAGTTTCAGACCTTCTAAAAGTTTTGCTCTATAAACACGTGACAACATTTTTATAGGTAGAAAAAATTTCTTTTTAAATGATTTAAATTGATTTTGATAAAGTGAAATACCACCACCTGCGAGAATACAATGTAAGTGTGGATGAAATATAAGTGTTTGACTCCAAGTGTGAAGGATTAAGCTAAATCCAGGTACGACATCTAATTGGTTTTTAGACAGATCAAGGATTGTTCTTGATGCAGCGTGATACATGAGGTTATAAAACTTCTTTTGATTGAAATAAGCTATAGCTCGTAACTCACTAGGGACTGTAAAAACTAAATGAAAATAATGAGAGGGAATCACTGATTCTTGTTGCTTTTGAATCCACATTTCCTTTTTGAAATTACCACAAATAGGACAATGACGGTTATGGCAAGAATTATTAACGATTTTCTCATGACCACACTCACAGGTCAGTCTATGACTACCCATATTTGAAGTTTGACAGGAAATGATGTTGTTAATTACTTTAACTTGTTGGTAAGATAGATGATGAGTACTGACGTATTCTGCAGGTTTTATTGACATTATTGCTTGAATTTTATTCATAAGTAGGTACCTGGTCCATTGGACTTTTAATTTTGAACACAAGAGTAGGAGACAATTGAAGGTACACTTCTGTTGACCGTAATGTACTGTGACCTAGTAATGATTTTATAGCATATATGTCAGCACCATTATCTAACAAATGACTTGCAAATGCATGCCTCATAGAATGAGGTGTCACCTTCTTAGTGATTCCAGCTGCAACTTTAGTTGTCTTGAATTCTTTATCAACAGTGTTTTTAGATAACGGTTCTGCCTTATAAGAATAACGGAAGAAAAGTAATTCATCTGGCCTGTATACTAAGTAGTATTCTCTTAGACATTCTAGATTGCGTTTGGATAGAATTGTATATCTATCTTTACAACCTTTTCCTTGTTGTATACGCAACTGCATTTTTTGAGAGTCAATGTCTGAAATTTTTAATCTAAGCACCTCACCGATTCGAAGTCCTGATGAGTAAATTGTCATAAAAATTGTTTTATATTTTAGATTGCGAGATAAGTTTAATATAGAGCTGATTTCATCTGGTGTTAAAATTTCAGGTAGTTTTTTTGTTCTTCTCATAAATGGTATAGGTGCAATAATTAGATATTTTCTAAGTACCTGAGAGAAGAAAAAGATGATGATTGAATGATTTTGATTTATAGTACTATTCTCAAGCTTTAGCGAGATCAAATGATGTAGATAATTCATAAGGTCATCTGTGGTGATGTCATCAACTGGTTTGTTCAGGTGCTTAAGAACTTTTCTCATACATATACAATATACGTCAATCGTTCCTTTGGTACAGCCTTTCAATAATAGTAACTGAGCCATTTGTTGAATGTAGGTTTCGTAATTCATAAAAACTCCTTTCTAAAGTTTAAATAGTTGTAATCTATTCATACCCAGAGGAGTTTGTATTAATGTTTGCTTTTAAAAGCCACCGCGGTAGCGGTTTAGTTCAATTGAAATTTATACCTCGCTTTAGGAGACTGCTAACTTCTGATTTGTAGAGATGGGTCATAGATCAGCATGAACATAATTGTATTTGTGAATGTGAAATCTGTTCAACTTTCTTCCTATTAAAGAGGAGTATTTTCAAGAATATTATCAAGTAAAAATGGTGTTGGGTCTTATCTGTTGCTTTGGGTAATAGACACGTAATATACAAAAATACCTCTAAGA
>JAOZUV010000453.1 GCA_029938505.1 Bacteroidales bacterium
AGTCCTTCTTCATTTGCCAGTGAAGTAACTCTTATAGATGAGCGAGTAAATCTTCGTGAAGACAGACGGATATTCATGAATAACGTTTTAAATTATGACGGCTACCGCTTTTTCCAGTCTTCATACGACAAAGATGAAAAGGGAACTGTTCTTTCAGTAAATCACGATGCTTGGGGAACCAATGTAACCTATTTTGGTTATTTAATTATGGCTTTAGGAATGATCTTCAATTTCTTCCATAAAGATAGCCGCTTCCGTATTTTAATGCGCGAAACATCTAAAAAAGCAGCAAGCATTGCACTTATCTTAGGATTTACTATACTTGGAATTTTAAGTTCTGAAACCACACAGGCACAGCATGGCAATATGCCTCCACAATCCTTTGATCCAATCAATAATGCCATTCATCCTGATCATGCTAACGAATTCGGGAAATTACTAGTTATAGATCAAAAAGGACGGATTGAACCCATCCATACACTATCATCTGAAATTGTTCGGAAAGTCACAAAAAAAGGAAAATTTCTAGGATTAAATCCCAATCAAATATTTTTGAGTATGATTAGTAATCCGGGCGGATGGCAAACAGTTCCAATGATTAAGGTTTCGGATAAAGAGCTCAAACGAATATTGGGTGTAAGAGGCAAATATGCAAGTTTTAATGACTTCCTCGATTTCTCAGAAGGTGGAAGCTATAAATTAAGCGGACTTATTGATAAAGCATATAAGAAAAAACCTGCTGTGCGTACAGGTTTTGACAAAGAAATCATCAAAGTAGATGAGCGAGTAAACATTTGTTATATGGTTTATATGGGTGATTTTTTGAAAATATTTCCTCTAAAAAATGATCCAAATAACGCTTGGTTAACCATCAAAGAAGCAGCTCAATTTGACTCCATAGACGCAGGTTTTGTGAGCAATATTTTGCCCCTCTATTACGGTTCGCTTCAAAGCGGAATTCAAAGTAGTAATTGGGCTGAAGCAACACAAAATTTGGGATATATTAAAACTTTTCAGGAAAAATTTGGTAGCGATTTTTTCCCACCCATGGCTAAAATCAAATTGGAGATTGTATATAACAATTTAAATATTTTCAAACGCTTATTCCCTTATTTCAGTTTGATTGGATTTATTATGCTAATTCTTCTATTTGTAAATCTGCTGAAACCAAAATATAAATTTAAAAAAATTATTCAGATTGGCATTATACTAATAGCAATTGGCTTTGCATTCCAAACACTTGGCTTGGCTGTTCGTTGGTATATTTCGGGACATGCGCCCATGAGTAACGGTTACGAATCCATGATTTATATTGCTTGGGCTATGGTTTTAGCCGGATTGTTTTTTGTCAAAAAATCGAAAATTACAGTAGCTATTACAGCTATTCTGGCTTCGCTAACGCTGATGGTTGCAAACCTCAATTGGATGGATCCTGAAATTACTAATTTGGTTCCGGTTCTTAAATCATATTGGCTGTCTATTCATGTATCAGTAATTACGGCAAGCTATAGTTTTCTGGCCATCGGTGCTCTTTTAGGCTTCTTTAATTTAGTTTTAATGATTCTGAAAAACCCTGCCAATAAAGCACGTATTGATACAACTATTAAAGAACTGACCAATATCAACGAAATGAATTTAATCGTGGGTGGATTCCTACTTACCATCGGTACATTTTTAGGTGCTGTTTGGGCCAACGAAAGTTGGGGTCGATATTGGGGCTGGGATCCAAAAGAAACTTGGGCATTAATAACTGTTGTGATATATGCTTTTGTGGTTCATATGCGTTTAACACCCGGTTTAAAAGGAGTATATACCTTTAATTTTGCAGCATTGATTAGTTTCAGCTCAGTACTTATGACCTATTTTGGTGTGAATTTTTATCTCAGCGGAATGCACTCCTATGCACAAGGCGATCCTGTACCAGTACCTACTTTTGTGTATTATATGATTGTCGTTATTGCAGTGGTTTCTGTAATGGCTTATCGGAATCAAAAAAAGTTTAAGCCTACAGAGAAAAAGAAATAATAATTCTCTAATTATAATTAAAACCCGAGGCTTTTGTTTCGGGTTTTTTGTTTGATAACGAAATGGGGACTGAGATTAATGTTGTCATTTCGAACCACCATAGGTGTTGAGAAATCTCCATTGCACGATAATCTGCAAAATGAGGTATCTCATTCGCTGCGCTTATTCGATATGACATGAGTAAATCTGTTTTGAGGTCATTAATCAGTATAAAAATTCTTTTATTTTTATCCAGTCCAAATAATAATAAATGTTTACTTTTGCAGAACTCACACACTAAAAGAGCTAAAAAAATGAAAATTAAAAAAGATATAGTCGCAACCCTAGCATATACACTAACAGCCGATAATAACCGTACTATCATCGAAATTATTCGTAAAAATCACCCCAAAGCCTTTTTATTTGGCTACAATATTTTACTTGAAGGTTTCGAAAATAAAATATTGAATAAACAAGCCGGAGATACATTCGATTTTGTTTTGTCCCCAGAAGAAGCCTATGGAACCAAAG
>JAOZUV010000057.1 GCA_029938505.1 Bacteroidales bacterium
TAGAAGTTTAACAAAGGTTTTTATAAAGGATGGAAAGTTTAGGTACGTTCTACGCATTCCACTGGCACTGGGTACTGTTGGTGGCTTAACCACGCTTCATCCAATGGCAAAACGATCTCTGGAATTGCTAGGCAATCCCAATGCAGAAGAATTAATGATGATAGTTGCAGTTACTGGATTAGCAAATAATTTTGGTGCCATTAAAACATTGGTTACCAAAGGTATTCAGCAGGGGCATATGAAAATGCATTTGTTCAATATTTTGAATCATTATGATGCAAACGAAGAAGAAAAGAAAGAAGCCGTTACCTATTTTGAAGATAAAAAAATAAGTTTTCAAAAAGTGAGCGAATTCATCAAAGATTATAGATCTTAATTTTTTACGATTTGCAAAAAAAACAATTTTACGCCAACGGGAAATTACTCATCAGTGGAGAATATCTTGTACTGAAAGGTGCTCGTGCTTTGGCCATTCCCTTAAAGTTTGGACAAGATTTGCAAATTGAAACCCATCAGCCCACCGATAAAGCAATTCTTCATTGGAGGGCTTATGAAAATAATTCATTGTGGTTTGAAATATTGCTATCCATACCTGACTTAGAGCTGATCAAAACATCCGATCGATTAATTGGAGAAAAACTTATTCAGATTCTCAAAACAAGCTTCAAAATAAATCCAAATTTTATTGAAAAGAACCTCTCATATAAGGTGAGTAGTCGGATGACATTCAATAAAAATTGGGGTATGGGAAGCAGTTCAACGCTCATAAGTAATATTGCGAATTGGGCTAAAATCGATCCTTATTTATTACTTCAAGAAAGCTTTGGTGGATCGGGTTACGACATTGCTTGTGCATCCTCTGAAAAACCACTGTTTTATAAATTGGTACAAGACAAACCCAAAATCCAAACAATAGATTTCAATCCTTCTTTTAGAGAAAATTTGCACTTTATTTTTTTAGGTAAAAAACAACTTTCCTCAGAAAGTATTAGTGAATTCAATAAAAATGAATTTAATAATACTGAACTTATAAAACGAATTTCTGAAATAGGAAAAGAAATGTACGAGTGTAAAAAACTGTCATTATTTCAAGATCTCATGCGAGAACATGAAGAAATCATTTCCGAGGTTTTAAATAAAAAGCGAATTAAAGAAGATCGTTTTTCAGATTTTCCTGGAGAGATAAAATCTCTTGGAGGATGGGGTGGTGATTTTATTTTAGTAGCAACTGATCAAAATTACGAGTCAGTAAAATCATACTTTACTGAAAAAGGCTTAGAAATAATTTTTAAATATGAGGAATTGGTGAAATGAGTGAAAACAAAATTATCTGGCGTAGCCCCTCAAACATTGCCATCGTAAAATATTGGGGGAAGAAAGGCATTCAGCAAGGAATTAATCCTTCCATCAGTTTTACTTTATCCAACTCTTATACCGAGACAGAAATTCGGTATAATGAAAAAAAGTCAGACAACAAAATTGATTTTAAATTTTATTTTGAAAGAGAACAAAAACCCGATTTTGAGAAACGGATTTTAACATATTTTGAAAGTATCCATAGTCGTTTGGAATTATTCAAGCATTTTGAATTAGAAATTTACAGCAAGAATACCTTCCCACATTCTGCAGGAATAGCATCTTCGGCATCAGCCATGAGTTCGATTGTATTAGCTCTACTTTCTATCGAGAAAACAATAAAAGATATCCCTGAAAAAGAGTTCTATCAAAAAGCATCTGATCTTTCTCGACTTGCTTCAGGAAGTGCGGCACGATCAATTTATGGCGGATTTACACTCTGGGGAAAATTAGCCAGCATTAAAAACTCATCCAATGATTATGCCATTCCTTTTACGGGAACACTTCATCCTATTTTTCAAAATTTACAAGACTCCATATTAATCGTTCGTTCTGGCAAGAAATCTGTTTCGAGTACTGCCGGACATAAATTGATGGATAATCATCCCGAAAAAGAAACACGAATAATACAAGCAAATAATCATACCAAAGATTTAGTTGAAGTATTAAAAAATGGGAATTTCAGCCGCTTTGCTGAAATTTGTGAACAAGAAGCTTTAAGCTTGCATAAACTAATGATGACTTCTACTCCACCCTTTATTTTAATGCAGGCTGAGACATTAGCAATCATTCAAAAAATTAGAATATATAGAAAAAAATCAGGACAAAATATTTGTTTTACTTTGGATGCCGGACCAAATATTCATTTGATTTATCCAAAAAAAAACAAAGACATAATCCGTGATTTTATTCACGAAGAATTATTAAAATATTGCGAGAACAACAACTGGATTGATGATAAAATAGGTGAGGGACCAAGACAAATATAGAAAAACATAAGATTATTATCTTAAAACACCATAGATTGTAACAAAACCGAACACCTAAGTACAAAAAACGTACACTACTGTCATCTTTCAAACACTGATTTATTTTTAAATTTCCTCTATTACAGGTTATTAATACATTTGGCATAATACGTGACGCAACAGTTTATTAAAAATGCAAGTAAAAAAAGATTGCAAATAAAATTTAACCAACTTTAATAGGGTATTATACCCTTAAAGTATCTTAGTTTTAATGAGTGTGAACCTCATTTAATTACTAATTAAAAAAGGATTTATGTATGAGTATTCAAAATGAAACTGCACATATTTCCATAAGCAATCTAACACCAAACAGTCAGTATTAAACTGCTGATTGTTATTACTAATAATGGGGTCATGTGGGCTTAAAATTAAATTTATTATTCTATTTTTACCATAGTTTATATTACTAAGTGTTATTAAATAGGATGTTAAATTTTCTAGATGTTGAAATTATATATATATAATAAATAATGATTTTTTATTAACATTCTAAATTTCAGGATTTTAAAGCATAATAATAATTTTTTATAATGCTTTGTTTTAAAATAATGTTTTTCATAAATTGCAGTGTGGGAAACTGCTTTCGACTTCTTAAACGGGATTATTAATTAAGAAAGCGCAAGTATAAATTAATCTTTTTATTAACCAAATTTTTTAAATTATGAGAAATTTCACAATTTGGCTAACCTGCTTATTATTTTTTGTAAGTATGGGTATGGCCAACGCGCAGTCAAAAGTAATAACTGGTAATGTAACCAGTGCCGATGACGGTCTGCCAATTCCTGGTGTAACCATTATGGTTCCTGGAACAACAGTTGGTACAACTTCTGATTTTGACGGTAATTACGAGTTAAGAGTTGATGATGGTGTAACAACCCTTCGATTCTCTTTTATTGGTATGCAATCTCAAGACATTCAGATTGGTAACCAAACAACAATTAATGTAGTACTTGAACTTTCGATGACAAGTTTGGATGAAGTAATAGTTGTAGCTTATGGTACAGCAACTAAGAAATCATTCACGGGTTCAGCAACTCAAATTTCTGGTGCAAAACTTCAACGAAAAAACACTACTGAAATAACCAAAGCTCTTGCAGGTGAAATAGCAGGTGTTCAGGTTATTAACACTTCAGGACAGCCTGGAACTAATGCAACTATTAGAATTAGGGGTTATGGTTCAGTAAATGCAAGCCGTGCACCACTTTATGTAGTTGATGGTGTGCCATTCAATGGAGATCTTAGTGGATTAGATCCTTCGGATGTTGAATCATACACAGTACTAAAAGATGCTTCTGCAACAGCAATTTATGGTTCCAGAGGAGCTAATGGTGTTATTCTTGTTACAACTCGAAAAGGACAAAAAGGAGATGACAGAATTGATATCGAAGTAAAACGTGGTGTCAATATGAAGCTTATTCCTGAATACAATGTAATCTCATCTCCTGAACTATATACGGAGTTAACTTGGGAAGGCTTAAAAAACAAATATACTGCACAAGGTGCAGCAAACCCGGCGCAAGATGCTTCAGATGATTTATTTGGCACTAGTGGTATTGCTTCTTATTATAATCTCTGGAATGTTGATGGTGATCAAGTAATTGATCCTGCTACAGGAAAAATGAATCCAAATGCAAACAGAAGATATACTCCAAATAATTGGGGAGATGAAATTTTTCATACAGGTGCAAAAACAGAAGCTACTGTAAAAATGAGTGGTGGAAATGAAAAATCTTCTTATTTCACTTCATTAAGTTATCTTGGAGACGAAGGTTATTATATTAATTCAAATTACGATCGTTTTAGTGCTCGTGTTAATGTTGAGCATAAGATTAAAGACTGGTTAAAAGGTAGTCTAAATCTTTCTTATTCATATTCAGAGTTAAACGATCCTGGTCAAGGTACTAATGCAAATAATGGTTTTGCTTTTGTAAATAATATGCCTCCAATTTTCCCTGTTTATGTAAGAGATGCTGCTGGTAATATAATCGAAGATCCATTAATTGGTGGTAATATGTACGATTATGGTTTTGACCGTGGTACAGGTACAAGAGCTTATGGAGGAAACATTAATCCTGCAGGAGCAGTTCAATTAGATCAAAGAGAAGCTATTCGTAATCAAACAACGATTAATGCTAACATTGAAGCTAAATTGACTAAACATCTTAAATTTAACGCCACTTTTGGCTCACAATTTTATGATGACAAACAGTCGCAATTAACTAACTTTTATTATGGTGATGCTGCTGGAATTGGACGTATATATAAAGATGCAGATGCTCGTTTTTCTTATACATCTAACCAAATTTTATCTTATACAAATTCATTTAATGATCATAATTTTAGTGCTTTTATTGCACATGAAAATTCTTTTTATAAGAGAACATTTATGTTTGGCCGAAAATCAAACATTGCTCATCCAGAAATCATAGAATTTAACAATGCTGTAATTCTTGATGATTTGAGTTCATATATAGTTGACTGGGCTTTAGAAAGTTATTTTGGCCAGATTAATTATGATTATAATGAGAAATATTTTTTCCATGCAACAATCCGTCGTGATGGTACTTCAAGATTCCCAAATAATAAATGGGGAACCTTCGGCTCTGTGGGTGGAGCTTGGATGGTTAGTAAAGAGAATTTCTTTTCAGGGATTAGTTTTATTAACGATCTTAAACTAAAAGTTAGTTATGGTGTACTTGGTAATCAAGATATTGGGAATTACCCAACATTTGACCAATATACAATTGCTAATTTAGATGATGAGATTTCTATTGCTTTCTTCTATAAAGGAAACCCTAACTTAACATGGGAGAAAAGTAAAACATTCAATATTGGAGCTGAAATGAATATCAGTAACATTTTAGATTTAGAATTAGAATACTACGTTAAGAATACTGATCAATTATTATTCAACAAACAAGTTTCTCCATCTTTAGGTTATTCTCAATATCCTGTAAACGATGGTAAATTAAAGAACTCTGGTATCGAATTATCAGGACTTCTACGTGTTATTAATACAGCAGATTTAAAGATTGACTTTACATTCAATGCTTCTAGTTACAGTAGCGAATTAACTCGTATGCCGGTTGATGAAACAACTGGTTTAGAGAAAAACATTGAAGTACATGGAGCCTATGGTTGGGCAAAAGGTCATTCAATTTTTGACTTTTATGTAAGAGAATATGCTGGGGTTGATGTACAAACAGGTGAATCAATGTGGTATAAATACTATTCTGAAGTTGGTGGAGTAAAAGAATACTTTACTGATATGGAAATGTTTAAAGCTGAGAATCCTACTTTGACAGAATTTGGAAAAGAGACAACCACTGTGTATAGCGATGCTACTACAAAGTTTGTTGGAAAATCAGCAATTCCTAAAATAATGGGTGGATTTGGTTTAAACTTTAAATACAAAGCATTTGAACTAAGTACACAGTTTATTTATAGTATTGGTGGTTATGGTTACGACTTTATATATGCACAACAAATGGATAATATTGATCCAGGAGCAAACAACTGGAATTCTGACATCTTAAACAGATGGCAAAACCCTGGTGATGTAACTGACATTCCTCGTTTAACCGCTGGTTATGACACTGATATCTCTAGACAATCTACACGTTTTATTACGTCTTCAGCATTTCTTAACCTTAACAATATACGTTTATCTTATACTTTACCTTCAAACTTAGTTGACAAATTAAATTTATCAAATATGTCAATATGGGTAGCAGGTGACAACTTATTCGTATTATCAAATCGTCAAGGTTATACACCAGTGACTGCAGAAGATAATAATACTAATAGGTCTAGATATGTACCTTTAAGTTCACTTACTGTTGGAATTAAAATACAGTTATAATCATTAATTTAAAAATCTATGAACATGAAAAATATAATTAAATATTTATTTGTCCTGATAATGTTTATTCCTATCAGTGGGTGTCAGAAATCTTTCTTAGATAAAGAACCTACTCAGAACATATCAGCTGATCAAATTCAAGTGGCATCTATCACTAACCCTGCAATTGCAAAGGGTATGATTTTAGGTATCTACTCTCTTATGATTCAAACCTTCTCAGGATTAGGTAATGGACACGATGATTTCGGACAAAAATCGTGTGATATTACTACTGATATGTTAAGTGGTGATATGGCTCTTCACGGTGCCACCTATGGTTGGTTCGAACAAATTTCGGAATTACAAACCACAACAACTGATCGTCATCCTGAAATGTATTGGAAATATTACTATCGAGTAATTAAAGCTGCCAATGAAATTATTGATGGATTAGGTGGTAATGCTGCTGAAATATCAGATCCTGAAAATGCAGCTTATTACGGTCAAGCCAAAGCTTTAAGAGCGCATTCATATTTCTATTTAGCAAATCTTTATCAACATAATTATAGCGATAATTCTTCACAACCTTGTGTTCCTTTATACGATTCACAATTAGCAGGTACAGCAGCACCTTTAGCTACACTTAGTCAGATTTATGCTTTAATTGTATCTGATTTAGAAGATGCAGTTGTAAGACTTGCTGGTTATAATAGAGGTTCAAAAACTGAGGTTAATGAGTATGTTGCAAAAGGTATGCTTGCTTATGCATATTTAACTACTGGACAAAATGCACTTGCAGCTGCTACAGCTCAGGATGTTATTGATAATAGTGGAGCTACAGTAATGGATAAAGATGAAATTCTTGATTCAGGATTTAGATCTGTTAATATTCCTGGTTGGTTGTGGGGTGTCGATCTTACAACTGATAATACAGGAAGTTTATTAACTTTCTGGGGTATGGTTGATATTTTTACTTATAGTTATGCTGGCGTTGGTGATACCAAAGGAATGGATAATGGTTTATATGCACTTATACCTGATACTGATGTACGTAAAAATCAATTCCAGGAAGCTTTTGCTGCAGAAGATTGGTTACCAATTGGTAAATTCTATGATGCTGGTAAAACAGTATTTGGAGATAGATCATGGACAAACGATGAGGTTTTTATGCGTGTTGCGGAAATGTATCTTATTAAAGCGGAAGCTTTAGCTCGTTCAGGTGCTGATGATGCAGGTGCTAGAACAGCATTATTAGGTTTAATTGATGATAGAGATACTGATGCTGCAACGAGAGTTGCTGGCTTAAGTGGACAAGCTCTTCTAGACGAAATTTACTTGCAATGGAGAATTGAAATGTGGGGAGAAGGAAAATCTTACTTTGCTCTTAAACGTTTTAAAGGAACTGTTGCACGTGGATCAAACCATCTTAATCTTGCTGGAGCAACTATGCAACATAATGATGATCGTCTTATTCTTGCAATCCCTGAGGATGAAATCAACAATAATCCTATGTTGTCAACACCAGTTACACCGTCTGCTTCTGCTAAAGCATCTGAAGGCACTGTAATTCCTAAATAGAAAATTTTATTAATTATTTGAAATAATTAATGATTTTTCAACATAGAAACTCCCTAATTGCTGATATTTCAGCTGTTAGGGAGTTTTGTTTTTCCTGTTTTTCATTACAAAAAAATCAGATCATCAATTTTCATAGCTCGCAATTTGCACTAAATACAGCTTACCTTTCCATATAAATTAGTATCTTGTGATCACAAAAAACTACTAGATTTTTACGATAAAATGAGTAATTCCCTTCGACTAATTTATTGATATGACGAGAGAGAAAAGTGACGTTTTTTATGCAAAAATAATGTTGTTTGGTGAGTATAGTGTAATTTGCGACTCTATGGGTTTGGCCATTCCTTACGCACACTTCAAAGGTGAACTTAGCTTTACCAACGAGCATAAATATACTGACTTAGAATTTGCGCAAGCATCAAATAAACATATTAAATCCTTTTTTGAAAACCTAAAAAGTTTGAAAGAAGAGAGTAAGTTAATTGCAGATTTAGATTTGGCTTTATTTGAAAAAGACTTAAAACGTGGGCTTTATTTTGAGTCGACCATCCCACAAGGTTTTGGTATCGGAAGCTCTGGAGCTTTATGTGCTGCAATTTACGATCGTTATTCCCTCGATCCAATTCCAAACGATCGTCATATTAATAATAATCAGATAAAAAAACTACGCCAACTCTTCTCTCAAATGGAATCCTTTTTCCATGGTATAAGTTCGGGTATCGATCCCTTAAATTGTTATTTAAAACACCCCGTTTTGATTAAAAGCAAAGATGAATTAAGTACGGTTGGAATCCCTCGTAACAAACATAATAAAGAAGGTGCGATTTTTTTGATTAATACTGGCAATCCGGGTAAAACAGGTCCTTTAGTGAATTTGTTTTTTGAACAATGCAAGCAGTATAGTTTTTATAAGTTAATAAAAAATGAGATGATTCCTTATAATAACAATTGTATAAAATCTCTGATAAAAGGAGAAAGCAAGGAGTTTTTCCAAAACTTGAAAGCACTTTCAGAATTTCTACTTAAAAACCTCAGCCCAATGATTCCTGAAGCATTTAAAGAAGTTTGGAACATTGGGATCGACACTTCTACCTATTATTTAAAGTTGTGTGGTTCTGGAGGTGGAGGATTTCTTTTAGGCTTCACTGACAATCTGGAAAAGACCAATGTTACCTGTTGCAGGCACATGGGTTCCACCGCAAAGCTCCTTTGAGTAATTGTCCAGACTGACAACACGTACTCTGTCTCCGTATTTTTCACCAAACAGAGCCGTTGCA
>JAOZUV010000058.1 GCA_029938505.1 Bacteroidales bacterium
AAGGAAACGGAAACCTGGCAGAAAATGATTCGGATATTAACTCATGAAATTATGAATTCGGTTTCACCAATTACATCATTAGCTGCTTCTTTATCGAAAGTCATTAGAACCAAAAAACTCAGGGATGAAAAGATAATTGATAAATTGGATAGAGGTTTATCGACTATACAAAATAGGGGGGAAGGGATGATGGAATTTGTTCGAAAGTATAGGAACTTAACGATTATACCTCTGCCCCAAATTATTGAGATTTCCTTGAAAGATTTAATGACTGAGCTTGTCCTTTTATTTGAAGAAAGTTTTGAAGAAAAGAAAATAAATTTTGAGTGGTCGATTGAACCCAAGGATTTGTTATTAAAGGCTGATCGTGAACAAATTGAGCAAGTTCTTATTAATTTAATAAAGAATTCTATATGGGCTGTTAAGGATGAACTTGATAAGAGGATTTCAGTAAAGGTTTTTATATCAGCAAACAAGAGTATACAAATTGAAATCAAAGATAGTGGTTCAGGTATAGAGGATGAGCTTTTGGATAAAATATTCATCCCATTCTTTACTACACATGCAGAGGGAACAGGTATTGGCTTGAGTTTATCGAGGCAAATTATGTTGATGCATGGAGGAAGTATTTCGGTACAATCCAATGCTGATGGAGGTGCCCTATTTGTTTTAACTTTTAGAGCTAATTAAAAAAACAGCTGAGAGATTAACTCGCAACTGCTTAAATAAATTTTTATAATTATAGTTTAGAAAGCAAACCCAAATCCAATATTAAAAATAAATGAGCCTGTTAAGGCTGATGGGATTTCTTCTACTTGAGTTTCAGTATGACCTTGGAATGTTGCTGTAATTGTAACATTACTATCTAAGGGAGTTACCAAATATCCAATTTCTGGACGAAAATAAAACAAGCCTCCAAGTTTAGCTCCAATTTTAAATGACATGCTGTTTATGTTTACTTCTGTTGAAGCAATTCCATCTTCTAATCCAGGAATTTCTTCAGATTCTAAACCAGAATAGGATAAGTTTGTTTTCATATTAATATAACTCACATTGGCATAAAGCCATTTTCCGTTGGGTGCTAAATAAAAATTGACACCAGCTTCGAAGTAGGTAAAGTCAACTGATACATCTTCGATGCTTAATGAAAAATCAGAAAAATCAACAATTGGGGCTACTCTATGCCCAAGGATTGGTAATACAAATTCTGCATTTATTGATACTACATTTGGTAAGCCAATGCGAGTACCAACTCGAAAAGGTTTTACAGCGAATGTTGTTGAGGCAATTAAGATAAAGACGAGACTGATTATAATTTTTCGGTTCATAGAGCTTAATATTAGATTAATATTTAACTAATTTTCTATCAAATATCGGAAAGAATAGTAACTAAATGCAAGTTTTTTAGTGAAATAAAATTAAAATTCAGAAAAATTTATTAAAAATGATAACTAATTAAAATATTTTTGGATGTTTTTGAGGGTCACTTTCGTGCATAATATTATACACTGTTTCGAAAACATCTTCAGCATTGGGGTTGGAAAAATAATCGCCATCGGTACTATAAGCTGATCGGTGAGCTTTACCAGATAATGTTCGAGGTTCGGAGTCAAGATAGAAATAGCCTTTTTGTTCCTCTATCACTTTTTGCATCATATATGCGGTAGCTCCACCAGGTACATCTTCATCAAAAAATAAAACACGGTTTGTTTTTTTGAGAGAACTTGCAATTATATGATCGATATCAAATGGGAGTAAGCTTTGCACATCAATGAGTTCTACATCTATATCATATTCTTTCAATTGTTTTACAGCATCTTCAGCAATGCGAACGCAGGATCCGTATGTGACCAGAGAAATGTCTTTTCCTTCTTGAAGAATTTCGGGTTTTCCTAAGGGAATTTTAAATTCTCCAATATTTGAGGGTAATTTCTCGCGTAAGCGATATGCATTCAAAGGTTCAATAATTAAAGCTGGATCGTCGGATGCCAGCATGGTATTATAGAATCCTGCAGCTTGAGTCATATTTCGAGGAACTAAAACGTGAATTCCACGAATGGAGTTAATCACCATACTTAAAGGTGATCCAGAATGCCAAATACCCTCCAATCGGTGACCGCGAGTACTAATAATAAGAGGTGCTTTTTGTCCACCGCGAGTACGATATTGTAAAGTTGCCAAATCATCACTCATCACTTGTAATCCATAAAGAAGATAATCAAAGTACTGAATTTCGGCTATAGGGCGTAAGCCTCTGAGAGCCATTCCTAAACCTTGTCCAATAATGGTAGCTTCACGAATGCCAGTATCCGAAACACGATTTTCACCATACTTTTTTTGCATACCTTCAAGGGTTTGGTTAACTCCTCCTATTTTACCTACATCCTCGCCAAATATTAAAGTTTCAGGATATTTTGTAAAAATATAATCGAAATTTTTTTGAAGGATTTCACGCCCTGGAACTAAAATTGCGTCCGCTTCATAATTGGGATCTACTTTTTTAACTTTCATAGCTGACCACTCCGATTCGCTATACAAATGACTGCTATAATGTATGGCTTCTTCTTTCATTTGTTTTTCGAGCCATTGAGTTACATTTATTTTTAGTGAATTTTTTGGATTGCTACAGGAATCACAGATTAGACGTAAAATTTTTCGGGCTGATGAAATAATATCTTTTCGTATAGGTTCACCAATTTGTGCAAGCTCTTTTTTTATTTGTTCTATTTTTTCGGTTTTAGCACAATTACAAGTGGTCACATCTACCATCTCCAAAAACTCTTTGCGTTTCTTTTTAATTGGATTTTGTAAATTTGACCAGGCCTTTTTTTTGGCATCTTTTGCAGATTTTATAGCTTCAGTTTCAATAATCGCTAATTCATCATCTGTTGCTATTTTTTTAGCTAAAATCCAGCTTTTCATTTTTACTACGCCGTCTTGCTGTTTTTCCAATTCTAATTGCTCGGTTGTTTTGTAACGCTCATGCGAACCAGATGTTGAATGCCCTTGTGGTTGTGTTAGTTCGGTAACGTGAAAAAGAACAGGAATGTGTTTTTTTCGGCAGATTTCAATACCTTCTTTATACATTTCAACCAATGCTGGATAATCCCAGCCTTTGGCTTTGTAAATGAGATAGCCATCGCCATTTTCATCTGTTTCAAATCCTTTTAAAATTTCCGAAATATCTTGTTTCGTGGTTTGGTATTTATTGGGTACCGAAATTCCCCATCCATCGTCCCAAACAGAAATTGCCATTGGAACTTGCAGCACACCAGCTGCATTAATAGTTTCGAAAAAATGTCCTTCGGATGTACTTGCATCCCCTATGGTACCAAAGGCAACTTCGTTTCCTTTGATTGAGAACTTTTCGGAATCCTTAAATCCTTTTAAATTACGGTACACTTTTGAAGCAAGTGCTAAACCTAAAAGTCGGGGCATTTGGCTAGCTGTAGGGGAGGAGTCAGCTGCCGAGTTTTTTAAATTTATTTGTTCCAGCCAATTGCCATCTTTATCAATAGTTCGGGTTGCAAAATGGTTATTCATGAGTCTTCCGGCCGTTCCCGGATTAAATTTTAAATCTACATCGCCATATAATTGAGCGAAAAATTCCTCATAACTCATCATGCCAGTAGCAAACATAAAGGTTTGATCCCGATAATAACCTGAACGCCAATCACCTTTGCGGAATACTTTTGCCATGGCAAGCTGTGGGATTTCTTTCCCATCACCAAAAATTCCAAATTTAGCTTTTCCAGTTAACACTTCTCTACGTCCAAGTAAGCTTAGTTGCCGACTGATATTCGCTACTTGATAATCTTTAAGAATATCCTTTTTATTGATTTTAAATGTTTTAAGCTGAGAAGAATCAAATGATTTCATAGGTGTGTTCGCAATTTTGTACAAATTTACTTAAAATTATTCTAAATAAGAAGACTGAATGATTAAAGTTTATAGTGCTTTGAATGAGTAAATTGAATTATTAATTAAAAAATACCAAAATGCAGTTTTCATAATTTGTTAACAATTATTGACTTAAGGCTATTTGCTTTATTATCTTTAATATATAATGAAATAAAATCTTATGGTAGATTCTGATAATAAAATAGCGATTGTGACTGGAGCTTATGGCGCAATTGGTTTTGCCATTTCCAAAGCATTGGTTGCAATGAATTATGAAGTGATTTTAGTTGGACGAAGTGAAAGACGGCTTGAAGAGGCCGTTGCAACTATTTTAGTTTTATATTCAAAGGCTAAAGTTTGGTACGAAGTTGTTGATCTTTCACGAAAGAATTCAATCAAAGAATTAGCTGCTCGCTGGGAAGGCTCCTTGAATATATTAGTCAATAATGCAGCAACAACACCTCGTGATCGTTTGTTAACACCCAACGGCACAGAAGTACAGTTTGCTACCAATGTGATGGGCTACTTTTGGATGATGCATTATATGCATCCTTTTATGAAGAATATTGATGATGCTCGTATTGTAAATGTTGCAAGTTATTGGGCCGGAGATTTAAATATGGATGATTTGATGTTTGAAAACAGGCATTATGATAATGACAAAGTTTATCGACAAAGTAAACAAGCCAATCGAATGCTTAGTGTTGCTTTTGCTGAGAAATTTAAGCATAATGGAATTATCGTGAATGCTTGTCACCCAGGTGATGTAAGCTCTAAGTTGAGTAATAATTTAGGTTATGGTGGTCATGAACTTCCCGAAAAAGGAGCTGAAACTCCAATTTGGCTAGCCTGTAGTGAGGAAATAAAAGATACTACCGCTAAATATTTTGAAGACAAAGCAGAAAAGCATTGCCAATTTTCTGAAAATAAAGAAGCGATAGAAAATCTCTACCGCTTCTGTTCCCATATTATTTAAGCAATGGGATAAGGTATTGAAAAGGGATTCTTAATTTATTTTAATTAGAACGATAATTAAACATAAGCTGGCTCAGTTTCGATAATTGTCTGGATGTTTTTCTTCTGTAAGAGTTATTACCTATATCATCCGAATCAAATTTTTCCAAACCATTTTCTGTCATAATATAAACATCATCAGACCAGTATCTGTAGTAGCTTGTTCGGCGTCCTCTCAATAAATGTTGGATATCACGGTCAAGTTTTATTTTGGTTCCAATGGGAACTCTTAATTCAAGTTTTATATCTGGATCAGACCATGGCATATCTTTCGGTACACCAAAAAACTGATCGAAATCAAATGTATTGCCATCTTGCTCAAAACGATAGGTGATTTTTTCTGCTTTTTCTTTCGCAAATCTACCTGTTCTTCCACGGGCTGAAGCATGACGAACCAATTCAAACTTATTCGTATGACTTTTTACTATATCTAGTCTTGCCTGATTGATGAAATAGGCATTATCGGTTATAATTATTTCTACATCATCAAATTCAATCAAATCAATATAGTTATACTTTTCGATGGCAGTTGTTTCATCCGATTTTAGGTAAATAAAATTTGAATCGGGTTGTTCAATATGTAGTTTCTCTGTATCCAAAGCTTCGTATTTAAAATTGTGATACATTTTTAAAACAAATACAGCAGTAAAAATAAGCCCCATGACCCAAAGTGCAAAGGCTGTTGTACCCAATCCTTTGATACGTTCAAATCCAATAATGAGACGTATTCCGTGATAGATTAGCATTAAAAAGGGGACGATAAGTAGCAGAAATAATCCTACTTTGAAAAGTCCTACATTTCCGCTTGCACTAAAGAAGATATTCATAAGTTCTGCAATAGGAAAAACTTGTATATCATGATTGCTAAATGCCAGACCTCCAAATCCAAAAATACCTGCCACAAAAGCAAAAACAAATGAAATGCCTAAAAGCAAGAATAAGAAACCAAGAAAGTATAATAAGCCTTTCAGAAATATTTTGAAAATTATAATAAAAGCATCCAAAATATTTTCAAAAACATTTTTAGCCTTAGGGCTGCTTTTTTTGTAAGATTCTTTCGCTTGCTCACTTAAATCGCTAAAACGATCCTTGATGTTTTCAAATTCTTCTTTCATCGATTTCTCGATATTGGAGATAGTTACTTTTTTTCCTCGCATCTCTAATCTTTCAGCTGCCGTCATTGCTTCTGGTAAGGCAACCCAAAGAATCAGATAAATAAATGGACCTAATGTTGTGAATACAGAGACGACAAATAATAAGCGTACCCATATTGGATCGATATTAAAATAAGCTGCAATACCCCCCGCAACGCCACCAATTAATTTTTCCTCCGAATCGCGATACAAACGTTTGTAGGAATGCTGATTGTAGGGTTTTTGAGTTTCTTCTTCAACTGAATCTTCAACGAAATCACTGGGTTCGCCCATGCGTTCAATAACCTCATTAATATCGCTAAGAACGATGACCTCTTTAGTTTTGGTCAATTTTGATTGCAGGATTTCGGCAATGCGACTTTCGATATCAGCTATAATTTCGTCACAACCTTCAAGATTAGTGAAATGCTTTTTGATGCTTGCGATATAAGCATTCAGTTTTGTGTAGGCATCATCGTCGATGTGAAAAATGATACCGCCTATATTTATGGTGAATGTCTTTTTCATGCTTATTTGCTTTGAGTTTTGGTTTCTTTTTTTGTGATTTTTGTAATGTTTGTAACAGCATTTACTAATTCTTTCCAGCTGCTATCTAATTCTTTTAAAACGGATTTACCAATTTCGGTAATTTCATAGTATTTACGAGGTGGGCCAGATTTTGATTCTTCCCATCTGTAACTTAATAAACCTTCGTTTTTTAAACGGGTTAAAAGGGGATAAAGCGTTCCTTCAACAACAATGAGTTCAGATGTTTTTAATTCATCGAGTATATCGGAGGCATAAACTTCTTTACCCGAGATAATGGATAAAATACAGAACTCCAGTACCCCTTTTTTCATTTGTGCTTTAGTTTTTTCTATGTTCATGATGCAAACATATAACATTATTTAGTACTATGCAAAACAAAGTACTGTTAAAATAATAATAATTGGTAATAAATACTACATGATATTGCACAGATCGTTCGCAAATACTAGATTTCTTGAATAAAAAATATTTTTTAAAAAAAATCGTTATGCTATTTTTTTTACTATCTAAATGATAAATTGAATTCTCTTATTTTGAGATTCGAATTTTTTTCGAAAAAAGAGTTAGAATAAGCCCTCGTGAAAACATGAAAATCATCAGGGCCATCCATAGTCCATGATTTCCGTAATTTTTTCCAATAATGAAATAGAAAGGAAAGAATAGGAGGGTCGTTGATATGATCATTGCATTACGCAATGTGGAAGTAGCAGTGGCTCCAATAAAAATGCCATCCCATATAAAAGCAGCGAAAGTTAATAGAGGGATACTAACTACCCAGATTAAATAGGGTGTTGCATCGGCAATTACGTTTGGATCGTTTGTAATAATATATAAAATGCTTTTTCCACTTAGGAAATAAATGAGTGTGAACAGTAGACTAATTCCAAGACCCCATTTAAATAAATTAATAATAGTATTCTTTAATGCTTGTGGTTTTTTTGCACCTATATACTTTCCAACCAAAGCTTCTGCGGCATATGCAAATCCATCAATTAAATACGAATAGATAAAAAAGAATTGCAATAAGATAGTGTTGGCTGCAAGCACTTCATTGCTTATTCGTGCCGATTCGGCCGTGAAAAATGATAAACTTAGCAACAACAATAGGGTGCGAATTAATATGTCTCGGTTAACAAGGAAAAATCTTTTCAATGCTTTGAGTTGCATCATGCTTTTGTAAGTCCAATAAGCTAGATACGAACGATATTTTTTTAGGAATAAAATGATAGCTAAGCTCAATCCACAATATTGAGCGAGTAAGCTTCCCCACGCTACACCATCTGCTTTCATCCCAAATCCATAAATAAAAATTAAATTAAAAATGAGGTTGAGTGAAGTAATACTAATTGCAATGATCATTGGGTACTTTGCATTTTGCATACCCAAAAACCATCCTGTAATGGCAAATAAACTGATGGCTGCTGGAGCAGCATAAATTCGGATGAAGAAATATTCTTTTGCTAAAGCCTCAACTTCTGGCGATCCTGATATTAATTCAAAACCTAGTAAAGCAATCGGATATTGTAATAGTAGAATAAAGAAACTTCCAATAAGTGCAGCCGTAATTGCTCTGCTTAATGTTAAAATGATTTCTTTTTTATCCTTGGCACCAAAGGCTTGAGCTGTGAAACCTGAACTGCTCATGCGTAAAAACCCAAATCCAAAATAAATAAAATTAAAAATCATACTCCCTAAAGCCACGGCACCAATATAAATTCCCGATTCTAAGTGACCCAAAATTGCGAGGTCTACCATTCCTAAAAGAGGAATGGTAATATTGCTGATGATGTTTGGGACAGCTATACGGAGGATTTCTTTATTCAATTTTATTTTTTTGCGAAGATAAGAAAGAGTTGTGAGTTATAAATAATGCGTATATTTAAAATTCTAAAATGCACTATGTGAACCGTATTATTCTCTCATTTTTAGTATTAATTTTTTCGCTTAATGTGTGTGCTAATTTTTATGCACAGCAAAATTTTGATTATTCATCTCAAGAAGGAATGGAAGAGCATGTAAAGCAAATGGCTAGCCGTTGCTGGAATTTAAGAGAAAAAAATTTAGATTCTGCTATTATTGTTGGGAAAGAGACACTTGATTTGGCACTAAAATATGAAGTAGATCAACAAATTCCCCGAATTTGTAACTTTTTAGGTGTTTTATACCTTCACTATATGCCCGATAATAAAACAGCAATTCCTTATTTTCATCAGGCTTTGGAAACTGGTTTTAAATTAAATGATTCGGTTCAGATAGCCTATGCCTATAATAATTTAGGAGATGCTTTTATGTTTACTGGGAATCTGCCACTTGCTATTCAATATGCTGAGGCTTCAGTTCAGATTTTTAAAAAATTGAAACATAATTCGGGAATTGCTTACGGTTATATAAACCTTGCATTAGTTTATAGAGAAGAAGGAAATTATGAAAAATCCTTGAATTATTTTTATCAGGTTAAAGAAATGCGCGAAGA
>JAOZUV010000454.1 GCA_029938505.1 Bacteroidales bacterium
AGATAGCTTAAATTTAAAAAATTTAAGCTTTGCATCACAGCTTGATATAGCTCCAACAATTGCGGATTTACTTGGGATTCCTATTCCAGAAGTTTGGGAGGGGAAATCCCTCCTCAATGAAGAGACTGATGGATTTGTTTTTCAACACATGGATTATTACCATGCAATAATAAATAATACCGATAAAGGGCTGATTAAATATATTTATAATAGTAAAACAGGTAAAGAGGAGATTTTTAATTTACAAGAAGATTTATTTGAGAAAGAAGATTTAATCAACATTATTTCTAAAGATTACCTGAATACCTTCCGAGTTATGCTCAATGAAAGAATAAAAAGCAGAACTAATTAGATAAAAACTCTTTAATTTAATCGAACATTTAAATTTCATCAAGCATTTATACCTACCTTTGCAGCCATTTTCAAGCAAACACCCTAAAGTAAATAAATTCAGATGATTACAGTTGCAGACTTAAAAATTCAATTTGGGAAAAGAATTTTGTTCCAGGAAGTAAATTTAAAATTTACAGCAGGAAATTGCTATGGAGTAATTGGAGCAAATGGCGCTGGTAAATCCACCCTTCTTAAAGCAATTTCCGGGGAAATTGATTATACCTCTGGAAATATATTTATGGAACCGGGCGAACGATTATCAGTATTGAGTCAGGATCACTTTGCTTTTGATGAATTTACAGTACTTACTGCTGTTATGAAAGGACATTCATTGCTTTGGAAAATCATGGAAGAAAAAGATGCATTGTATGCAAAGCCTGATTTCTCAGATGAAGACGGCATTAAAGCTGCCGAATTAGAAGGCCAATTTGCTGATATGGATGGGTGGAATGCTGAAAGTGAAGCTGCCAGTTTATTAAGCGATTTAGGGATAAAAGAAGAATTTCACTATACCCTAATGAAAGACATGAGTGCTAAGCAAAAAGTTAGAGTATTACTTGCTCAAGCTCTTTTTGGAAAGCCAGATAACTTATTACTCGATGAGCCTACCAATGATCTCGATTTAGAAACGGTGAAATGGTTAGAACATTATCTAGCTAATTACGAAAACACAGTCTTAGTGGTTTCTCACGATAGGCACTTTCTTGATGCCATCAGCACCCATACTGTTGATATTGATTTTGGTGAAGTAAATTTATTTGCAGGAAATTATAGCTTTTGGTATGAGAGTAGTCAACTAGCTTTAAGACAGCAACAAAAGCAAAACAAAAAAGCAGAAGAAAAGAAAAAAGAATTACAAGAGTTTATTTCTCGTTTTAGTGCGAATGCGTCAAAATCAAAACAAACGACCAGTCGTAAAAAAATGATTGAGAAATTAAATATTGAAGATATCCGCCCTTCAACCAGAAGATATCCCGGTATTATATTTAAACCAGAGCGCGAATGTGGTGATAAAATTTTGGATGTTACTGGGTTAAGAGCAAGCATTGATGGAAAAGTATTATTCAAAAACGTAGAGTTTTATGCAAACAAAGGCGATAAAATCATTTTCCTATCGAAAGATCCACGTGCAATGACTGCTTTCTTTGAAATCATCAATGGAAATATGCCTGCTGATGCAGGGAATTATGTTTGGGGACAAACTATTACTTCTGCTTATCTACCCTTAAACAATTCTGATTATTTCAGAAGTGAATTAACTTTATCCGATTGGCTTTGCCAATTCACTACTGATACAACAGAGCTTTATATTCGTGGCTATTTAGGTAAAATGTTATTTGCCGGAGAAGATATTCATAAACGTGTGAATATTTTATCGGGTGGAGAAAAAATGCGTTGTATGATCTCGAAAATGATGCTTTTAGATGCCAATGCTTTGGTTTTAGATACACCAACTAATCATCTCGATCTTGAATCTATTCAAGCTTTTAATAATAATCTGATTAAATATCCTGGAAACATTTTCATGTCCTCTCACGATCATGAGTTTATTCAATCAGTGGCAAATAGAGTTATAGAGTTAACTCCCAATGGTATTATCGATAAGTTAATGGATTACGACGATTACATAGTAGATAAGAAAGTACAGGCTTTAAGAGAAAAAATGTATAGATAAAAACAAGCTTTTTATCTATTTTTACTCCATGGTTTAAATACCGAAATAAAGATTGTTACAATCAATGTCAAGGTCATTCCTAAACCAATCATTCGATGAGTTTGATCCATGGCTAAATAATTAGCATTTTGTAAAACAGCAAGGCCTTCTACTTTTGAGATATTTACAATTTCATTCAAGGTTGGTCCTGAATAAAAAGTACCTAAAAGAATAATCCCAACAGTTACTACCCATTTAAAAATCATCCATTTATGTTTGAAGTAGCCCCAATTAGTAAATTGAGAATATATTAAACCTGTCAATAAACAAAGAATTGCAGCTGGAGTTAAAATATTCATATCAATAAAATAAGAGATTCTATTTAACATATAAAGCTCATCTCCATTTCTCACTTCCGAACTCAGGAAATGCATAAAAAACATGGCTAAACCAATGGCAATCCAAGTACCGG
>JAOZUV010000455.1 GCA_029938505.1 Bacteroidales bacterium
CTTCAATTTGCTCAATAAGGTCTTGTAACATGCGGCGGATTTCACCTTGAGCAGCAGCCATTCGTGCAAGTTCCTCGCTCTTGCCATTTAATCCATCCTTACCACTTAACCCATCTTTTTTACTTTTGCCTTTCATTCCTTTATTCAATCCTTGCTGATCTTTAATAATATCAGACATAGATGGCTTGTTACCTTTGCCAGGATTTTTACACTTCTTCCCTCCTTTTGAGTTACCAGACATTTGCATCGATTCTTTCATTTTTTGAATAGATTCAGCAAGCATCAAAGCTAAATTATTTATTGATGTCATGGCGTATTGTTGATTTGCCATAGCTTTGCCTTTCTGTTGCTCCTGAAGCTGATCTAACACCTTATCGGTATGTGATATTACTTTGCCAGATTCTTTAGTTACAAAAGCCTCAATTGCAACCTGACGTTTGCTTAAAGCAATTAACGAATCGTGGATAATTACAAAATCGTCTTTAATTTGTTTTTGCCCATCTCTAATATCCCTATTCTTAGGGTCATTTTTCTCAATTTTTTTAAGGTCGTTAATTAATTGCTCTTGTTTAAAACTTAAATCTAATAAATTATCGAGCATATTTTTTAATTGCTCAATATCTTCGCCCATGCGAGCGTCCATAGCATTTTGCATCATTGCCGATAAACCTTCCGACATCTTTTTCATTTTACTACCTGCTTTTTGCTGACTTTCTGATGCTTTATTTTTTTTATTTTTTTCGATGTTCTCTGACGCTTTTTCCATTTCCTCATTAACCTCATTTGCCAAAGCAGTATCTTTTTTAACTTCGTAAGGCTGTTCAAGTTCGTCATTTAATTTTTGAGCTTCATCGAGCTTTTCCATTGCTTTGTCAAACTTTTTTTCAATATCGTCCTGTTTTTTTAAAGCATCGGGTTTACTATTTTCTTTATTTTTTGTTTGTTCAGATAATTTTTTCTGCTCTTCGGCAAGTTTCTTTAACTCGTTAATCGATTCCTCGATAAGTTTTTCGTATTCGAGTTGTTTGTAAATTTCCAGATTCTGCTCAAGCTCATCTTTTAGATCTTGATTCTGATCTTTCATTTTTTCAAGAAAATCATTAACCTTATCTTTTTTCAAATCCTCTTTAAGTTTAGCTAGCTCTTTATCTAAATCCTTATCGGCAAGCTTTTTCATTATTTCCTCAAGTTCTTTTAATTTTTCAAGAAGCTCAGGGCTGAGTTCTTTTTTCAAAAGTTCTTGAAGCTCTTTAATATCTTCGTTAAGTTTTTTAATTTCATTAAGCTGCTTGCGAATTTTTTCTTCTTTTTTAATTAAATCGTTAAGTTGCTGTTTATCTAACCAACTTAAATCTGGCTTTTCAAATAGATTTAGTCTAGTTTCTTCAAGCTGTTTATTAAGATCTTCAATTTCATTTAGCGATTCTTTCAATATATTTTTTATAGCATCAGAATTACTTTCGGCTAATTCTTCAATTTGTGCAGCATCAGGCAACTGAAAATAAAACATTTGCGATTTTACACGTTTATATCCGTTAACACCATCATTATCTGCAACTTGAAAATAATAACTAATTTTATCGCCAGGGTTAATGTCTAAATCAAATGCATTAAACATATATGTAAAATACTGTTGTGAGATGTTTTTGTCAATCAACAAAGTCTCACTTTTCCATTTTGCTTTTCCATTACTATCTTTACGATAATAAAACTTTAGTGAACTAAATCCATGATCATCACTAATTGTTCCTGTAAAGTTAACCATACCCAATCCTAGTTCATCTTTAAATTCTTTAACACTAATTTGAGGAATTTCATCGGTAATAACCTCAACATTAAAGTTCATAGAATCGGGATTACTCATATACTCATTTTCCGCAACCAGCGTATAATCAAAATTGCGCATAGCAGTTAACGATTGTTTAAAAACATTATTCCCATCTGCGAAAAGCAAAAAACTACTATCGTTGGTAATAAATAAAACCTGTTTAGTGTCGCGAGTATAAATTTTCCATGAAATAACGGTGCCTTGAGGTACAACCAAATCCCCAGTATTCTCAACCTTATCGTTTTGCTTATGCAGATAGTTTGGATAATCAAGCATTACATCAAAATTGTAAATAATAGGCACTGGGAAAACATCTATTTGATATTTTTGACTTGTAAAATCGTGAGTTTGAATTGTAAAATAAACATCAGACATTAAGTCGGAAAAAACATATTCAAGAGTGTTATTTTTAGATGGTAACATTCGGTAGCTAAAAGTTCCATCATGGACAAAAATTTTATCAGGAACCTGTGAACCTGTAACACTAACAGTAACTGTGAAACTATTATGTTGCGCACAACCAAAATTTGTATTCAAAAGCTTGATAGAGTAGGGTAGAGGCTTGCTATAGTGAACGTTATGATTAATTAACCGAGTTGTGGGGCTAACTAAAAAACTAGGAACAACCAACATTAGGGCGACTACAACCACAACAAGTGGTACAATATATTTAAGAG
>JAOZUV010000059.1 GCA_029938505.1 Bacteroidales bacterium
TGCAAAATGTATCCACTTGTGTGAAGAAAACGAACCGGATATTTATCGGGCTATCCGCCGCGATGCATTACTTGAGAATTTAGCATATGACAAGGAAAGCGGTAAAATTGATTTTGAAGATAACTCCAAAACTGAGAATACTCGTGTTTCTTACCCTATTTATCATATTGATAATATTGTAAAACCTGTTTCAAAAGCGGGTCATGCAAAAAAAGTTATTTTTTTAACAGCTGATGCTTTTGGTGTTTTACCTCCTGTTTCGAAACTAAATGCCGATCAAACAAAATACCATTTCCTAAGTGGATATACAGCAAAAGTTGCAGGGACAGAACGTGGAATTACAGAACCAAAACCAAGTTTCTCAGCATGTTTTGGAGCAGCTTTCTTATTATTACACCCCACAAAATATGCGCAAGAGTTAATCAAACGTATGGAGCAAAACGGCGCAGAGGCTTATCTTGTAAATACAGGCTGGATAGGCGGTGCTTGTGGTACTGGTAAACGTATTGACCTACCTTCTACTCGTAAGATTATTGATGCAATTTTAGATGGAAGTTTAGATAAAGTAGATTACGAAACTCTACCAGTTTTCGGATTAAGTATTCCAAAATCCGTCAATGGTGTTGACCCAAAACTTTTAAATCCTAGAAACCTTTGGGAATGTCAAGAAGATTGGGATAAATCAGCTGAAAGTTTGGCTAAGAAATTTATCAATAATTTCGAAAATTTTACAGATAATGATGAAGGAAAACGACTCATTTCTGCCGGACCTCAACTAAAATAATTTAAAAAGGCCTTCAAAAAATGAAGGTCTTTTTTTTTATATATATTCGCAACTACCTCAACTCGTGTACTAAAAACTTGCATTTGATAAATATAAGTGTATCTTTGTTTTAGTATTAACTTTTAATTTTTTGAATTATGCCCACCGGAATTGTTAAATTTTTCAACGAAAGAAAAGGTTTTGGTTTTATTGTTGACGATGAATTACAGCAGGATATTTTTGTTCATGCCACAGGTTTAATCGATCGCATTAACGAAGCCGACAAAGTAACTTTTGAGATCACAGAAGATAATCGAGGTAAAAAAGCTATTAACGTTAAAAAAGCTGAATAAGTAATTCTTTACTGATCATTAAGTTCTAACTCCTTCAATAATTGAAGGAGTTTTTTTGCTTAAAAGACATAAAAAAAAGCCGCCCTTTAGGCAGCTTTTATATGATAAAAATAATTCTTATTGATTTAACATCACTGGCATTACTAACATCAAAATGTCTTCTTCTTCAACATATTTATCAATGGGTAAAATAAGCCCTGCACGGTTTGGTGCTGATAATTCAAACTTCACTTCATCGCTTTCCATATTATTCAACATTTCTTGTAAAAACTTAGAATTGAAACCAATTTCAATATCTTCGCCTTCATAATTACAAGTCAAACGTTCTTTTGCTTCATTTGAATAATCAATATCTTCGGCAGAAAGAGTTAACTCTTTACCAGAAATTTTGAAACGTACCTGATGGGTTGATTGGTTTGCAAAAATCGCCACACGACGAATTGAATTAAGTAGCGACAAACGATCAATTGTCAGTGTACTTGGATTGTTTGTTGGAATAACAGCTTCATAATTAGGATATCGTCCGTCAATTAACCGACAAACCATATTTACATTAGCAAAGCTAAAGAATGCATTGGTTTGATTATAATCAATTTTTACCGGCGCATCACCAACTAAAATATGCTTTAATTGATTCAAAGGTTTTTTTGGTAAAATGAAAGAAGCCGAAACATCTGCTTTTGCATCTGTTCTACGATATCTAACTAATTTATGAGCATCAGTAGCAACAAAGGTTACATCGTCTGGAGTCAACTCACAAAACACACCTGACATAACAGGGCGAAGCTCATCATTACCAGCAGCAAATAAGGTTTTGCTAATGGCATTATTTAAAACACTTGAACTAAGCTCTAGCGATGTTGTATCTTCCAGAGATGGTGTTTGAGGAAATTCATCACTACGATGACCTGTTAAACGATATTTACCATCACCTGCCGAGATTTCAATCCCCATTGTATCATTATTGATACTAAAAGTAACAGGTATATCAGCAAAAGTCTTTAACGTTTCAAGCAAAATTTTTGCAGGAATTGCAATCATCCCAGGTTCCTCTGATTTGGTCGGTTCCAAAGAAACAGTCATTGTAGTTTCAAGATCAGAAGCCGTTATTAATAAGGTATCTTCTTTGAGTTCAAATAAAAAGTCATCCAGAATTGGTAGAGTGTTACTTGCGTTTAATACACCGCTCAATGCTTGAACATTCTTTAAAAGCAAGGAACTGGAAACTATAAACTTCATATTATTTGTTTTTAAAATTCGAGAATAAAACCAATGGTAAATATATTAAAATAATTTGTCAAATTCACTGATTAAATATTTCTTTCTCAACAATTTTATCCACAGATAACATTAAAAAACTACTTCTTTTTTTTGAAAGAAAACCGTGATTCTTCCCCTTTTATTAAACGTTTAATATTTTTTCGATGCGTTAGAGGAATAAAAACTCCAACAATTATTGAGAGTATAATAAGAGGAAGATGAGGATTATGTAAAAGAAATACTACTATGAGTGGGAAAGAAATAGCTGCAATTATTGAGGATATCGATACAATTCTGCTTAACAATAAACAACTTAAGAAGATCCCCAAAACAATAAAGATTCCGATAGGAAATAACGCTATACCCACACCGGCAATAGTTGCAACACCCTTACCACCTCTAAAACCAACATATATAGGAAATATATGTCCGGCAACAGCAGCCATCCCCATCACTATTTGAAGATAAATATTTGTCTCTATTGATAGATCACTAAATTCAAAGTAACGAATAATAAAAACAGCTAGCCAGCCTTTAAATATATCAAATATAAGTACTGGAATACCCGCCTTTAAACCAAGAACCCTAATTGTATTTGTAGCTCCAGCATTCTTACTCCCCTGCTTTCTAACATCTACTTTATAGAACATTCGCCCTACCCAAACCGAGGTAGGAATAGATCCGATTAAATAAGCAAGAATAACTGGTAGAAGTAATAAATAATCAAATGTCATTAGGTTTTATTTTTGATATTTCCGTAAAAATTGATTTTTCTTTTGAAGCTCCGAAATTACAAATTCATACTTAATTATTTCATCATTTTCAATAATTCTTTTTGATTGTTCGATGGAAGATAATTGCTTGTTAAATTGATCATCAGACGAAATAACTTGCATCAATTTATTTTGAAAATTAAAATAATACCAAAGACCTGAATCAATTTCTAAATAAATTTGGATAAAGGTATTTGAGCGCTTACGATCAATCACAACTAAACCACCTACATAAGTATTAATTTTTTTACCATCAACAAAGCCCAAGCCAATTTTTCCACAAGATTTATAAATCCTTTCTTTAGTATCCCACTGAAGAAAAACATCCGTTAATACCAATTTCTCAGGGTATTGCTCAATATTATAACTGATTTCTGAATGAAGCTCCAAGTCATTCAAAATCTCTTTCTCAAGCTCATGACTAGCTGCATTTGTTGTCACCATTTTAAAATAATCATCATTCATCTGAATTTTAGGCAAGTCCAGTGATTGAATTGTATCAGACATTAATTTTAGTGTTTTATTATCAAACATAAAATCAAGTCCAAGCATGCTTCGAAACGAAGTTGTATCCTCTTCAATAGAATGATAATACTCGCCATAAGCTCGAAGTTCAGGTTCTCCTAAATCATCCGTTAATTCGAGTGCCCCACTCCCACTTATCAAACAAGTTGTGAGGTCAAAGTTTAGCTGATTTCCAATCATGCTATTCCCATCTAATTTATTTGAGGGACCAACTTCAAAGCGATTCAACTCAGCATTAAATTGAACAACTCCTCTTGCTCTAAGAATATTTCGATCGGTGGCATTTTGCTTATTCCCAAATACTCTGGAGTATAAAACACCATCGTTAACAGAATAAAAAAGACCAACATCAATTCGATTATTATTCAAATCAATTAAATGATCATTAATTGGTAAACACACCTTTTCGGGATTTACAATAGTATCGAAATACACCCAGATAGGTTCATTAAAAATACAATTCTGATTTAAACGAAATCCTCCATAGAATCGAACAAAAGGATTGTCGGATGTCCATTTTACATTACCCGTAAAAAAGAATTGTGGACTCAGGAAAAACAACTCTTCTTCAGGAACCATTCCCAAAGCATAAGTAATCCCCGCTGAATCAACCGTCACTGTATTTAAATTGATCTCTTGTGGCGTTTTATTGGCATCAATATAATCATATGAACCCTTCCCTATAAAATTATTTTTTGAGAAAATATTTACATCCGCATTATAAACTGTATGATATCGATTATCAACATCAGAAATAATCCAAGCCCCTTTAATTATTGGAATTTCGGCATTTTGGTTGATAGTAACCTTGCCATCTACAGGGAAAATAGCAGCACTAGCAACATTTATATATTTCACATCTTCGGCATACAAAATATAATTCGACATATCATAACGCGCCTTAAGCGAATAAAAGCTTAACGAATCCTGATCAGGGCGTAATGAGATAAATTTCGAACCAGAAAGATCGGTATCCAATAACTCCTCGCGTGTCATTTCATGAATTCCCGGAATAGTAGACATTAAATTATTACTCATGATCAGCTCAGATTCATCCATATTCCATTCAATTTCATCCATCGTTGCCACATAATTATTAAAAGGAAAATTCAATACAGATTCTAAACCATTAGCCTTAAATTTTCCTTTTCGCTTAGAAAATGAAATGGAAGTCTGGTAATCATTGGAAGCAAAAGCCAATTCATGAGTATCTTTTGTAAATAGTTCAAAATCGGTTGTATCCGATTCTAATCCATCATTTGAAAAATAAAACTCATTGGAACTGAGTCTAAAATCTTCGAATAAAAAGACTCCATCTCCTTTCAGAGAAGTTGGAGAAAGGCTTAACTCACCACGCATCCGAGCTTGCTTATTAAACATATACATTAAACTATCAGTTGTCTGCACACTAAGGTGATCTTGTTTTGGCAACCAACGAAATTGAACACCTTCAGCTTGTACATCAGGGAAATCAAACTGTTTTATATCATCGATTATATTAAATGTATCAGCAAATGCAATGACTGAATCTGGATAGAAAATATATTTTGAGGATAAAGCCACTGAATTTAAATACGTCAGAATTCCATTTCCAAAAAAGCCCTCATGACTAAGTTCAACATCATTAAAAAAGCGCCCCTTTGAACGAAAAACAGGCACCCCCACTTTCGGAGTTTTGTATCGCATTCCCAAAGAATAATCTTCCATAACACTCATATCTTCATGTAGAGTTGGGAAAATGCTATCAGATACCAAATGTCCTTCAAAACTAAGTCCATCAGTCGAAAAATTATCTAAACTATCCATGGTAAAAGGCCCAATAAAATAATAAAAACGATCTTTTTTAAGTTGCCCATTCATTATTAAGGAATCCTGATAATAAACATAAGCTTCATTTTTATTATGAAAAATGGGGTATTCTGTGAATGATTTATTACCCGATTTATTCGTCGGTTCATCGATACGCACACTACCGCTCAAATCTGAAAGGACACTCTTAAGTTCAATAAATTCATCAGGATTCTCTGGTGTTAGATTCCTATTTCTAACCTTGAATTTAACCGAATCAATTTGAGGCATTACTAATCTAAAACTATCATATTCAAACATACAATCACGAGCAACAAAATCTAATAAGCCCCCCTTAACATACCCAGAGAATTCAAAATCTCGATTCTTCTTTAAAATAAGTTGTTTGTTTAGCGGGAGAACTTGAACTTTCTGCAAATCACTCAAATACACCAGAGAAATGCCGCGCAAAAACAAATCAAAATTCTCAAGATTTAGAGTAGCATTGTTTTTAAAATATATTTCACTATTAAATCTGATCACATCATAATCCTGTACATTCGCTTTGGCTTTTAGAAAATCAAATAAACGAGTCTTAATAACAGCTGTTCCTGCATCCACATCATAAGTCACAAAACCTTTTTCAGCAAGATTGAAAAGCATAAATGCAGCTTGCTCTTTTGGCTTATTAATATAGTCAGCTAACAAACCCAGATGTACCATTTTGGTATTGTATGCATCTGAATATTTTTTAAGAACAACCAAAGGATTTACTGGATCGATTCCCTGTTGTCGATAATATTCAAAAATTGAATAATAATTGGCTGATTCAAATATAGCCTCCGATCGATTACCAATACTTTTAAGTCTTCCGAAATCTAATTTCAGACTGCCCATTTTCCAATACACAGCTTCGCAATACATATCTACCCGATGATAAGAATCATAAAAAGGACTAGGTGCAATTCCTTTTGCTTGCCTGTTTAATTCTAGTTCTCGAGTATTATTATCAAATTTCATTTTCACTCCAGGATGAGAAATCGAATCACTCCCAAAAAGAGTAAGTATACGGGCTCTTTTAGACGTTATTTTATTGTTAAATAAAATAAACTCCTGAGAATAAATATTTACAAATGGAAGACTATCCATATAGAAAATTAACATTGCCTCTGGTGATTTTTTAGCATCACAAATGATTCGTGCCCCTTGAATGTAGACACCTCCGACATATTTTACCGAAGGCAATAAAGTATCGATAACAAAATCTTTTTTGTAGGAATAAAAACGAGGATATGAAGTACGCTTCGTTGGTTTACTTCCATGAATTTTTTCATCCAATCGTCCAAGCATTGGAATTTTAAAATATTTTTTATCAGTAAAAACTACTGAATCAGCCGTATATTGAGAAAACTTTAAATTTATAGAATATCGACTAAGTAAAGCACTCATTTCATCTGCTTTTTCAACTCTTCTCCATTCTAGAAGACCAGCCTCACCCATCCACAAATTTGTTAGAGGATAATAAATTCCATTGGTTTGAATGATTTCAGAACTATCTTTTCGACTAGCACAAATCAAATCACCACCTGTAAATCTAACTTTCAAAACAGTATCGATAAAATACTGAAATTCACCCCCTCTATATTTCCAATAGGTGGATGCTGATCGGCTAAGCTCCTGTTTCTTTAGTAAATTAATGGATTGTTCCAGGATTTTTTTAAAATTTCGAGTAGAACGTTCGCCCAATAATAGCCCCATTGTCTTCATCCAGGATTGAAAAGATTCTTCACTTTGCCTTTTTTTTAGAAACAAATTAGTGGCTACCAGAAATTTAAAGATAAGGGGACTCTTCACACCTTTTTCGTACATCTCAGAAACAAAAAAAGTAATCGAAATTTTTAGAGATTCATTGAATTGACCTTCATTCCATCTCGCTGTAAATGCAATAAAATCGGGGGAAAGGTTCTTGCTTACACCCAAATAAGCATTCAACTCTGAAATTAGATTATCAGAAGTATTGCTAAAGGTTTTGACTTGTTGCGAAAAAAGAGAAATTCCAATCGACATAAAAAGAATGGCAATTAGAATAAGTCTTTTTTTTAACATAATATTTTAAGAATTAATTAAGGTCTTATTTTTTTTCAAAATAAGCAGCAACCCAGCGATTTTTCAATTTATTATTTATAAATTTTAAACCAGATTCTGCTGCCTTTTCTTTAATCATTTTTAAATCTTCATCATAAAAACCACTGAAATAAATACGTCCATTTTCAGCTAAAGATTCTGCATAAAAAGGAATATCACGTAGCAAAATATTTCGATTAATATTCGCAAAAATAACCGAATACGATTTGCCTTTAATATCTGTAGCATCTCCTTGAATAACTTTAATATCAGAAAATCTATTCCGCTCAACATTTTGAGCACTATTGCGATAAGCCCATTCATCATTGTCGATAGCATCCAATTGTTTGGCTCCTTTCATGGCCGCCAAAATTGCTAGGATACCTGTACCACAACCCATATCCAATACCGTTTCACCCTCAAAATTATTTTCCAAAATATATTCCAATATTTGTGATGTTGTTTCGTGATGAGCAGTTCCAAAAGACATTTGGGGTTCAATCAAAATCTCATACTTAATATCAGGCTTACTTATGTGAAAAGGAGCTCTGATATAACATTGGTCGGCTATAGTCACTGATGGATAATTGCTTTCCCATACCTCATTCCAGTTTTGATCCTTAATTTTATCAAAGCTATAACCAATATCCATAGCGGGAAGGTTGGTTACCAGCATTTCATTGATGACATCCTCATTAAAAAGAGGCTCCTGAATATAAGCCAAAACACCATTATCCTTCTCTTCAAAACTCTCAAATTCTAGTTCTGACAAATAAGCCATTAAAATTTCATTCTGAGCTTCGCCCGTTTTGAAATAAAATTTAACTCCAATATAATTCATCTATTAAATTTAAAAACTTTTATAAATATGATAAAATTCTTCGGACTTCAATGAGGCTCCACCTATCAATCCTCCATCCACATCAGGATTGGCAAACAATTCACGCGCATTTTTTGCATTGCAGCTTCCACCATATAAAATACTACAGTCGTTGGCAATATCTTTTCCAAATTTTTCGATTAACAAATTACGAATAAAAGCATGCATTTCCTGAGCTTGGTCAGAAGTAGCTGTCAATCCTGTACCAATCGCCCAAACCGGTTCATAAGCAATAACTACATTTTCAAATTCAGTATCACTTAAATGAAATAAGCCCTCCTCAATTTGCGATTTAACAATATCAAAATGAGTTTTATTTTCTCTTTCGGCCAATTGCTCACCACAACAAAATATGGGTTTGATACTTTGATCCAATAAAATATCTACTTTTTCTTTTAATAATTCAGATGATTCATTAAAATACTTACGACGTTCGCTATGACCAACAATGCAAAACTCAACACCAATGGAGCTCAGCATGGCT
>JAOZUV010000060.1 GCA_029938505.1 Bacteroidales bacterium
GAGATAAAAAAAAGATGTGCTGAATGATTGAAAATTGATTTTTTCATCTAGCGTAATTCTGATCGTTATAACGAATCATAAGCCATGTTTATTTCAGGCTTAGCTGTAAATTTAATCAAAAAGATTAATTAAAAAATAGCTTTTTAATCGATGTTTTTCAATACATCAATAAGTAAATCCCAGAATTTGATAGTGCTTTCAATATGTAATCTTTCATCTGGTGAGTGAGCTCCTTTGATCGTAGGACCAAATGATATCATGTCCATTTCAGGATAAGTATCACCAATGAGGCCGCATTCTAATCCAGCATGAATTGCCAATACTTCAGGTTCAGTATTAAATAATCGTTTGTAGGATTTTACTGTTTCTGCAACAATTTTTGAGTCTGGATTTGGTTGCCATCCGGGATATCCATCTGTTTGAGAAACTTTAGCTCCTGCTAGTTCAAATACGCTTTTAACCATATTTGCAATATTGTTTTTTGCGGTTTCAACTGAGCTTCGCTGGCTAGTCGTAATTGTAAAATGACCTTCTTTAGTTTTTACTGCTGCCAAATTGGTTGAGGTTTCGATGAAGTCAGGAATTTCGGCCGAAAAAGCAATCACACCATGTGGACATGCATATAATGAATTTAGTAGGTTTTTTTGCGACTGAATGTCGATAACTGTTTTTGGTATATTCGTTTCTTTAATCGAAAAGTTTACGTCTGGATCAGTAATTTTATATTCTGATTTTAATATATCGAAATATTCTTCCGCATTTTTACTTAACTCTTCAATTTTAATTTTTGGGATAGTAATGATTGCTTGAGCTTCTCTTGCAATGGCATTACGTAAATTTCCTCCATCGAAATGCGCTAAACGTAAATCCATTTTATTGGCATTTTCCCATAAAAAACGATTCATTATTTTATTAGCATTACCCAGTCTTTTATGAATTTCATCGCCAGAGTGACCACCCAGTAATCCTTTGACTTCAATTTTAAATGCAGTTACATTTTCGGGGGTGTTTTCAGAAGCGTATGCTAACTCAATATTTGTATCTTTTCCTCCAGCACATCCAAAAAATAATTGACCTTCATCTTCCGAATCCAGATTTAATAATATTTTACTTTTTAGTAAGTCAGCCTTTAATTCAGTTGCTCCTGTTAATCCAGATTCTTCGTCCATGGTAAACAAACATTCTAATGGACCATGTTCAATATTTGATGCTTCGAGTATTGCTAATTGTGCAGCGATACCAATTCCATCGTCGGCTCCAAGAGTGGTTCCTGTAGCTTTTACCCATTCGCCTTCGATGCGTGCTTTTATTGGATTTTTATCGAAATCATGAACAACATCATTGTTCTTTTCACAAACCATATCCATATGGCTTTGTAGAACAACAGGAGTTGTGTTTTCTTTTCCTTTTGTTGCAGGCTTGCGGATAAGGATATTGCCAATTTCATCCTCTATAATTTCTAGCTGGTTTGCTGCACCAAATTTTTTAAGATATTCAATAATTTTTTCTTCTTTTTTTGAAGGACGGGGGATGTCCAGAATTTCGACAAAATAATGCCAAAGTCTATTTGGTTCGAAATTTAATAACTCGTTATTCATGTGGATGTAGTTTTGTCTGATAAGGATGCTAAATTAGCATATATTTTATAAATATTTTTTTATTGTTTCGAATAATACTTCTACTTTTAAAGGTTTAGAGATATAAAAATCGCATCCTGCTTCAAGTATTTTTTCTTGGTCACCAGCTAAAGCAAATGCCGTCACGGCTATGATTGGTAAATCGGAGCGGAAAGTTTTGATTTCTTGAGTGGCTTGGTAACCATTTAAAACAGGCATCTGCATATCCATCAATACAATATCAATTGATGGATTTTCCCTGCATTCGTTCACTGCTTCTTGCCCGTTTTTGGCCCAAACAATATTAACCTTAGTTCTGCTTAAATAAGTTTGCAGTAGTTGGAAATTAGATTCAACATCTTCTGCTATAAGTATTGTTCTTCCTTCTAAAGTGAGTGATGCTTTTTGTTCGGTTTCTTCTTTCTCAAAGTATTGAATTGTTTTAGAAATTTTCAATGGTATTGTGATATAAAAAGTTGATCCTGTGCCTTCAATAGATTCAACAGTAATAATACCATTAATTAGTTTTGCAATATTTTGTGAAATAGCTAAACCTAAACCAAAGCCCCCATATGTACGTGTGTGAGTGTCGTCAGCTTGGCGAAATCTGTCAAAAATTACATCAATTTTATTTTTTGGAATTCCTATACCGCTATCCTTTATAAAAAATTGTATAAAATCTTTATTTTTTTGTGAAATTATTTTATACCCAAATTCAATTTCTCCTTCTTTCGTATATTTTAAAGCATTTCCTAATAAATTAGAGACAACCTGATTTATTCTGTTTTGATCTGAAATGATGACAAGATTTTGATTGTAATTTGGCGTGTTTAATGCAAATTTTATATGCTCTTTTTCGTGATTAATTTTTATTTTCTCGAAGTTTCGCAAAATGTCTTCGAGTTCTTTATCAATGTCAAATTCTTTGATAAGAATTTGTAATTGGCCAGATTCAATCTTAGCAATATCAATAATATCATTGATCAAATTTAGCAATGAGTTACTGTTATTTTGGATTAATTTAACAAATTCACCCCGTTCTTCATTGCTTAAATCATCCAAACTTAGTAATTCAGAAAAACCTAAAATTGCATTCATGGGTGTGCGTATCTCATGCGACATATTTGCTAGAAAAGCGGTTTTTAATCGGTCTGATTCTTCTGCTTTCTCTTTTGCTTTTTTTAGTTCCTTTTCATCTTCTTTTCGCTGGGTAATATCTCTGATAAAACCAGTCGTATGCCATTTCTCATCTTTTTTGAATTTAGAAACAGATAATTCAATTGGAAAAGTTGACCCATCTTTTCTTTTCCCGGATACTTCTATCATTTTTCCTAATGTTTTCTCATTATCGGTTTTAAAAAAGACTTCCAATTCCTGATGTGCTTTTTGATTATTTTTTTTTGGGGATAATAGTTTATGAAAATTAGTTCCAATAACCTCATTTGGTTTATATTGGAGTATTCTAGTGGCTGCATTATTCAGAAATATAACATTCCCTATATTGTCGAAAATAATAATTCCATCCGTAGCTGTTTGTGCGAGGCTACGGAATTGATCTTCGCTTTCGTTGATTGCTATTTCTGTTCTTTTTCTTGCGATGGCTGTTCCTATGTTTCTTGCAACAAATGCGAGTAGGTCAACATCTTTATTAGTTAAAGCATTTTCGTCTTCATAATTCTGAGCAGCAATAATTCCAATAATTTTTTCGCTGGCTACGTCAATTAATGGTGCTCCAATCCATACGGGCGATGGGATACCTATTGATTTTATTTTTTTCTTTTTATTTAGCTCTCTTTCAATAGCTTCAGTTATCCGAATTGCTTTCCCCTTTTTTCTTACATAATCTGAGATAGAGTTTGTTAAATCAAGTTCTTCATCTGGAGATACGCTGTCATATTTGTCTTTATAGAAAGGAAAAGTGTAGGTGTTTTTTTTAGTATTAAATAATGCAATGTAAAAGTTAGTATTATCGATAATCTTCCCTAGTTCTTTATGAATATTCTCGGAGAGAACTTCAAGAGATTCGGAAGTTTCTGAAGATTCGGAGATGTTAAAAAGAACTTCTTGAGTAATTTCAGCATTTTTCTTGTCTGTAATATCTCGCCAAATTGTATATAATCCTTTTTTTCCTAGTGTGGGGATGTGTGTGAAAGAAACATCCACCCAAACTTCTTTTTTATCTTTCGTTAAATAAACCCATTCAAAGTTATGATTTCCATTTTTTATGGCAATATTCATCATTTCTAAGGCTTTCTTTTTTGAAGAACTTTTGTCTGGCTGAAATTCAGGAGACAAATTGCGTAAACGATTTGAAAGAAAATCAGACTTGCTCTTACAATTAAGAAACTTAATGGTTGCATCATTGCAATCTACATATTCATAATCTTTAACAATTAAAATAGGGTCAAAAGAGTCTTCAAATAATCGCCTGTATCTTTCCTCACTTTCATTAATTGTTATGTTAGATTTTTTTCTAGCAATGGCAGTTCCAATGTTTCTAGCAACGTATGTAAGTAAGTCAACATCTTTTTCGCTTAAGGCATTAACATCTTCATAATTTTGGATAGCAACAACTCCGATAATCTTATTCGTAGATGTGTCGGTTAGAGGTGCTCCAATCCATACACGTGGTTGTCTACCTACTAATTTTACTTTATCAAGCTTTTTAACAGTATTGTCAGTAATTCGTGTAGATTTTCCATCTTTTCTTACGTAATCTGTGATGGAATCTGAAAGACTAATTTTACTTCCTGGACTGTAAGATTCGTATTTGTCTTTATGGAACAATAGATTGTAAACATCTTCTGTTTCGTCATACAAAACAATATAGAAGTTTGAGTTGTCAATAATTTCCCCCAATTCTATATGAATTTTTTGGGAAAGAGTTTCGAGTGAATCAGAAGTTGCTGAAGCCTCAGAGATGTTAAAAATTACTTTTTGAGTAATTTCAGCCGTTTTACGTTCGGTAATGTCTCGGCAAATTGCACATACAGCGTATTTGCCAAGTGCTGGCATATGAGAAACGGAAACTTCAAACCAAATAGGTATTTCGTCTTTTGTTTGATTTACCCATTCAAAATTATGGTTGCCATTCTGAAATACCAATCCCATCATTTCCAAAGACTTCTCACTAGACCTTTTTCCATCTGGCTGAAATTCGGGGGATAAATCACTGGGTTTTTTGCTTAAAAGCTGAGCTTTGCTTTCGTAATTTAAAGCTTTATAGCCGGTCTCGTTACAGTCCAAAATTTGGGAGTCATCAAAGATTAGAATAGGATCTGTTGAGTTTTTGTACAATTGCTTATACATTTTATAATTCTCAAGCAATTTCAGAGCCGATAGCTTAGGGTCTATCAGAACATTTTTTTTATCTAGTGTCTTTTTTATTATGTGAGTGAGTTGTGAAAGATTACTTTTGCTTACATAATCGGTAGCTCCGGCTTTGATACAATCAATAATAATTTCTTCATTCAGTGATTCATTAACAAAAATAAAAGGTGTTAATGGGGTATTTTTTATGCTATATGTTAAAGCTGACAGTCCACTATAATTTTCTAATTTATAATTAGACAGAATAATGTCAGGTTTAAATTGTTTTATTGCTGCTTCGAAAGTGTTTTGAGCAGTAACTTGTTCAGTTGTGTGATTAATCTCTAATTTTTTAAGCTCTTGGATTATTAATTTATAGCAAAATTGTTTATCCACGAGTAACAATATTCTAAGCAATCTCTTCATTAAGCAAAACTTAGGGTTAGTAATAACATAAAAATGAGATGAATTTTGTTTTCTACGATATAAATTTACAAATTTTTGAATAGAGTTCTAAATATTTTATTGGTTTTGAGATATAATCATCGTAACTAGCTTTGAGTATTTTTTAATATAATTTTATGATTCCTGAGTGCCTATGTGTGCTAAAATTTCTGAGGCAATTTCTTCAATGGGTTTACCAGTTACTTTAATAATAGGCCAGAGTGTTTGTTTGTTAAAAATAGATTGAGCATAATCTAATTCATTTTTTACATGCTGTATATTGGCATATTCACCTGTTTGTCCTCCAAGATGTTCTTCACGTACTTTTCGGAGTTGGCTTAATCGGCGTGGACTATTTGTTAAACAAAATACACGTTCTGGTGGAATTTTGAACAGCTCTACTGGTGGCTCCATGCCTGCAATTATTGGTATGTTTGCCACAAACCAACCTTTAAATGCTAAATAGATACTGAGTGGTGTTTTAAATGTTCGGGATACCCCGATCAAAACAATTTCTGCTTTATGGAGTTCGTTTGTTCGGAGACCATCGTCGTGAGTAAAAGCGAATTGCATAGAGTCAATTCGTTGGAAGTATTCTTTATTAATTTTATGGAATAAATTTGGTTTTTGGGTAGGCGAATTTGCAAACTGATGACCTAGCCGTGAAAGTAAAGGTCCCATTAAATCAATGGCTTCAATGTTATTTATGCGCCCAGCACGAACTATTTCATTTCTTATTTCAACCTGAACAATGGTGTGTAAAATGAATGCTTTAGCTTCTATTGCTTGAGCAATGATAGCTTTAACTTCTTCCTTTGTTCTGACACCTACACGTATTCTTATATCAATATTTACATCAGGAAATTGGGTCATTGCTGCAGCTAGTGCTTGTTGGGCAGTTCGCCCGGTTCCATCCGATACAACAAATACTACAAATTCCATTTAGATCATTTTAGTGATTTAAGTTTTTGAATTGTTTCTGTGGGATTCTCTGAAGAAAAAACAGTATTACCGGCAACCAATACATCCGCACCTGCGTCAATAAGTTTAGCTGCATTTTCGAGAGTTACACCCCCATCAACCTCTATGAGTGTATTTGCATTTGATTTGCTAATCAACGTTTTTAAATCGCTAATTTTTTTGTAGGTGTTTTTAATAAATTTTTGTCCCCCAAAACCTGGGTTAACAGACATCAATAAAACCACATCGAGATCCATAATCACATCTTCTAAAACGTTGATGTTTGTATGTGGATTTAAAACAACACCTGCTTTCATATCCAAATCTTTAATGGCTTGAATAGAGCGATGTAAATGTGTGCAAGCTTCGTAATGAACAGTGATAATGTCAGCTCCTACGGCTTTGAAATCTTTAAAATAACGATCGGGGTCAATAATCATCAAATGAACGTCTAATGGTTTCTTGGCGTGTTTTTTTATATGTTTAATAACTGGTTGCCCAAACGATATGTTCGGTACAAACACGCCATCCATCACATCAATATGAAACCAATCGGCCTGACTTTGGTTAAGCATTTCAATGTCAGTAATTAAATTTGAAAAATCAGCGGATAATAAAGAAGGGGCAATTAAATGTTTCATTTGTTCAGTCTTGTAATTTCAAATATAATAAAAAAAAAGCGCCCGTTGTTGCGGGCGCTCTCTATTAACCTAAATAAGTTTTTAATATTTTGCTTCTCGACGTATGCTTTAAACGACGAATGGCTTTTTCTTTTATTTGTCGAACACGCTCACGAGTCAAATCAAATTTTTCACCAATTTCTTCTAAAGTCATTGGATGCCCGGCGTTCAGTCCAAAATATAATTTTACTACATCAGCTTCACGAGGAGTAAGTGTAGAAACCGCACGATCAATCTCTTTACGGAGTGAGTCATATAAAAGTTCAGTTTCAGGAGTGATTCCTTCGTCATTACGAAGTACATCATACATATTATTGTCTTCATCCTGAATCAAAGGAGCATCCATTGATACGTGACGACCTGCATTTTTTACTGAATCTTTTACTTCTTGTTCAGAACATTCGAGTAAATCAGCAATCTCATCATGATTTGGTTCACGTTCAAATTGTTGTTCTAATTTAGCGTAAGCTTTATTGATTTTATTGATAGCTCCAATTTTATTAAGCGGTAAACGAACAATACGAGATTGTTCTGCTAATGCTTGTAAAATTGATTGGCGAATCCACCAAACAGCATAGGAGATGAATTTAAAACCACGAGTTTCATCAAAACGTTGAGCGGCTTTAATCAAACCTAAATTACCTTCATTAATTAAATCGGGTAAACTTAAACCTTGGTTTTGGTATTGTTTCGACACAGATACAACAAAACGTAAGTTTGCTTTCGTTAGTTTTTCAAGTGCTAAACGATCGCCTTGCTTTATTTTTTGTGCAAGTGTTACCTCTTCTTCTGCTGTAATTAAGTCAACTTTACCAATCTCTTGCAAATATTTATCAAGCGATGCTGTTTCGCGATTGGTAACCTGTTTAGTAATCTTTAGCTGCCTCATTTTATCTCTCTAGTAAATTATTCCGTTAGCGTGGTGTTTTTTACGAATTATTAACCCTAGGGTTACAGTTATTCCTGTGTTTTTTCTGGTTTAGGAAGAAGTACTTTACGTGATAGTTTTAGCTTGCCTGTTTTCGGATCAACACCTATCAACTTAACTTCCACTTTATCACCTACTTTAAATACTTTTTCAACGTTTTCAGTACGTGTCCAAGCAATTTCAGAAATATGAAGTAAACCATCTTTTCCAGGAATTATTTCAATGAAAGCACCAAAAGCTGCGATGTTTTTCACAACTCCTTGATAAATTTCACCAACTTCAGGAACAGCAACAATTTGTTTAATGCGAAGCAATGCAGCATCAATGTCTTCTTTATTGCTAGAAACAATATCTATCACACCTGTGTTATCAACTTCTTCGATAGCAATGGTTGTGTTTGTTGTTAATTGAATTTCTTGAATGATTTTTCCACCAGGTCCAATAACGGCTCCAATAAATTCTTTAGGAATAATTATTTGCTCAATTCTTGGTACATGTGGTTTATAGTCTTCTCTAGGTGCGGTAATGGTTTTTGCCATTTCACCTAAGATGTGAAGACGTCCTTGACGAGCTTGCTCAAGCGCTTGCTCAAGTACGTCATAAGAAAGACCATCCACTTTAATATCCATCTGACAAGCAGTGATACCATCAGGTGTTCCTGTAACTTTAAAGTCCATATCACCTAAGTGATCTTCATCACCTAAGATGTCTGATAAAATAGCAAATCTGTCAGATTTAGTATCAGCAATTAATCCCATGGCAATACCTGAAACAGGTTTGTGAATTTTTACACCTGCATCCATCAAAGCAAGAGTACCACCACAAACTGAAGCCATAGAAGAAGAACCGTTCGATTCAAGGATGTCAGATACAATTCTAATGGTATAAGGATTTGCAGTTCCTGAAGGAATCACTTGTTTTAAGGCACGCATGGCTAAATTACCATGACCAACTTCTCTACGGCTAGTTCCTCTGTTAGGACGAGCTT
>JAOZUV010000061.1 GCA_029938505.1 Bacteroidales bacterium
ATTTTGTTTTTAGAATGCGAGAATTTGAACAGGCTGAAATGCAATTTTTTGTAGATCCAAATACTGATGAAGAATGGTTTCAAATTTGGGAAAAAGAGCGGATAAAATGGTGGATAGAACAGGGAATAGAAGAAAAAAATCTGAAATTTGAGCCACATTCAAAAGATGATTTAGCTCATTATGCAAAAAAAGCGGGAGATATTGAATATAAATTTCCGCATGGTTGGGATGAGCTAGAAGGAGTTCATAATCGCCAAGATTTTGATTTAGGTTCTCATACTAAGGGGCAAAAAGAATTTGATATTCAGGCAAAAGTTAAGGAAAACACAGATTCAAATACTAAACTTTCTTATACTGATGTAAAAGAAAATAAAACATATATTCCGTTTGTAATTGAGACGGCGGCAGGACTAGATCGAGCTATTATCGCGATTCTAAATGAGGCCTATAATGAAGAAGATTTAGGTGATGGAAAATCTCGAGTTGTATTGAAACTAAAAAAACATTTGGCTCCGATTAAAGTTGCTGTTATTCCATTAGCGAAAAATAATCCTGAGTTAGTTAAGCTCGCGAAAGACATTAAAAATCGTTTGCAAAAACTTGGCTTAGGGAGAATTTTGTTTGAAAATACTGGAAATATCGGAAAGGCATATCGTCGTCATGATGAAGTTGGAACTCCGCTTTGTTTGACGGTTGATTTTGAATCGCTAGAAGAAAAACCTGCGACAATTACTGTCAGAAATCGAGATACTATGTCTCAAAAACGAATCAAAATTGATGAAATTGAAGATTATGTTTTAGGTTATTATAAAGAATGAGAAAGTAACCTACAAAAAATCATTCAAAAATCTTCTTAAAATTTGTTTAATTACTATTTAGTCTTCATTTCTTATGGTGTGGATATTTTAGGATTGTATAGTAAGTCTAAATAAGCACCGAACTAATTTGTGAAAGGTTAAAACTTTACTTTTGGTATTTTCGGATACTTTGTAAAAAGACTGTTTTTACTAGTCTTTTCAAAGCATTAAGGGGGATGTTGCATAAAGCCGTAACTTTACTTTTTGTTAGCTTTGCAAAAATCATAATGATATTTATTTTATTGAGAAAAGACAAGAGAGATATAATAAATTGGAGTCAAATTCTTTTTTTTGACTCCTTTATATAAAGGAGATTTTTATGAAAAAGTATATAGCTATGTTGGTCCTTTTTGCTTTGATTATTGCTAATGGATGTAGAGAAGATGAAAACGAAACAGTAAAACCAGTTGAAAAAAATCCACCAGTTTATTTGAATGTTAATTTGCCTGAGAATGTTACTTTATCAACCATGCCAAGATTTTTTGAAAAATACCAAAAAGAATTAGAAATTGCCACAGGTAAGGAATCTAATGAAAATGATCGTATTAATGTATCAGTTAGTGAGAACACAAAGTTTTCATATGACACAGAAGATCTAAAAAAACATTATGATGCTATAAATTTAAACAATACTTATATAGATGGAAATATATATAAACTTACGGTTCCAGAAAATGAATTAACAGATCCTGTTGCATTAGCTAATGCTGTAAGTGTAGAGCCAAAATATGATGTGTCTGTAGAAATTGAGGGAACTCCTACTTTTTCAGAATCTAATGATATAGATTTTTCAAATGTTAATTTAATAGAACAAGAAATTTGTTATAAAATAGGAATTGTGGATGTTGCTACAACGCTTGAACTTGCTGGTTATCTTGTGCCGAAATCTGATGTTAATGGAAAAGTTAATACAACAATGAATGGTGATGTTAGTGTTTCTTATGAAATTACAACAAAAGAAGAAGGATTGCTAAAAGCAAATGGTGTTTCTGTTTCTTCTAATGGAGAAGCAACTAATGTTTTGTTTAATGATGATGCAAATCCAGTTACAAATGAAGCTCTAGAATATTATTCTGATATATATTTTGAAGGAGAAAAATTTGTTGTGACTGCTCCTGAAAAACCAGCAGAGATGGGTGATTTAACAATGTCAGCGTTAGATAATAATGTGATTTTAGAAGAAGAAATTCAATATTTTAGTAAAGGTTCTTATACCGGTTTTTATGATCCAGATGATGGTCTTGCATCTCGTATGGTAAATTTAAATGCTTTGAAAGCAGATGCTTCTTATTTTAATTGTACTCAAACTAAAGATTCTTGTTCTTTTTATGATGTAAATGGCGACTACATAACTAAATTAGTTCTTGGATACGAGAAATAATATATAATTTTTTTATTATAAAAAAAAGCAGGTTTTATTACCTGCTTTTTTTTGGCACCCGCAAGGGATGCCCCTACAATAGATATATAAAGGTAGGAGTTTTAATTATTTTATCTACTTTGATAAAAAATTTTATATATATAAACATATAATATTTAATTATTATTTAGCTTTACTATAAACCAAACTTTCTATAAAAAATAAAAAACGATAAAAATACCCCGCCCTCAATATATTATTGTAGGGGCATCCCTTGTGGGTGCCCTTAACCTCTTTCTCAAAACCCCCATATTAAAAATTATAATTATCATTTTCCCATTTGGATGGATTATTTTTTATATATTCCTGAGTATTCCATAAATCTTCTTCGTTTCTAATTATATGTTCATAAAAATTTCGTTGCCAAAGTTTTTTCGTTTTAATATTTTTTTGTTTACACAAATTTAAATATTCATAAAACACAATTGATTTATAAATACCGATTGTTTTTCCGACCGTTATTTTATTTGAATTATTTTGAATGTTTTTTTCAATAATTATGATTGCATGTATATGATTTGGCATTATGATGAATGTATCGAGTTCTATATTTAATTGTTTTTTTTGTAAATTTTCCAAATTATCATAGGCGATTTTTCCTAATTGGTTTAATTGCATTTCATTGTTTTCAATTTTTCCAAAGATTTTTTTATGATTTTGGGTGCATATTGTTATAAAATAATATCCGTTTTTGGCGTAATTATAATTTTTTAATCTGATTGATTTTCGATCATGTTTTGTTTTTGTTTGCATGGGGTTCTTTTTTTATTAGGGCACCCGCAAGGGATGCCCCTACAATAATATATTGAGGGCGGGGTGTTTCCATCATTTTTTATTTTTTATAGGAAGTTTTGTTTTATTGTTGTTCTATTTTCCATCCTTTAACTATTCCATTACTTCCACAAGCAACTTTATTATCATCTAAAAGATTTAAAAAGTTTTGAGATTCGTCTATATTATTGCAATTTATTACTTTATTTCCACAATTAACTCTTCCATCGGTGCTACTAAGAGAGCAATTACTAATTCCTGTATTGCATTGATATGATTGTGTTATACTTGATGGAATAACATATCTCGTCGATATTATATCTTCTCCACCATTTGTAGCAGTACACCACCACCAATAAGTTTTCGTTGTTCCAATATTTGTAAATGATGGAGAAATTGGTATATTCCAAAATAAATCTCCCTCAGCGTTATAAACAAAACCTGTCGGACATGTTGGTATTGGTGGGGCGGGGAATCCACAGTCTACTTTACCAGAGGAATTAGTATAGAATGTATGCATTCCATCGGGGCAGGTCATATTACTAACGGTATCAGGCTTACAATACTTACAATTTTTCGTAGAAATATGACTACTGCCACCAGCAACTAATCCTTCTCCACAATTACTAACGGACGGAGGATAATAATCTCTTAGATATTCAAAACCAGCATACGGAGCATCATTTGCACTAGGTAAATCACTAGTTTCACAAACTCTATCTTCGCAAGCTCCCCAACCATCATTCCAATTTGTTAGTTTATCCCAATCATCGCTAGGACATTTTGCTACTGTCGGCTCTTCATAGGAAAAACCACCGCCAGAATATCCTGATTCATAAAAACAATCAAAGTTCTCTCCTACCTCTCCATTGCATTCTTGTCTTAGTGAAGCTTCAAGTGGTCTATGAGGGGCTGGGATTATATTTTCTCCGCAATGAGAAATAGGATCTCCATCTACTACGGCCTTCAAAAGCATATTAGAATTTTCAGACCCACCGCACATATTTACTGAGCAATCAACATTCCAGCCCTGCGAATCAGTCCAAGTTCTTGAAGATATATTTTTATAACAATCAGTATCAATAGTTCCTGTTTCTAAAACAGTAGAGATTTCATTAGCATCATTATTACACTCATTTCCGTCGCAGCTATAAGCTGAAAAAGAACTATTCGAATCTTCATAAGTATCCCAAGTGGAATTTTGATTAGCACCCCAAGTAGAAAAATCAGGTCGCCATAAAATCGCTTTATTCGCAGGATTAGGAACTAAAAATCTTTTATTAGCTCCTGCAGGTGGATTATTTGTTGTATTCAACCAATCAACTTCACAATTTGTATCCCATCCTTCGGCATTATTCCATGTTCTAATCACAAATGGAAGACCTGAACACATCGCAGATAAATTAAGTGTGTCTTCACAAGAAGTTCCGCAATTTTCAAAACTAAAAGATATTTTATCATTTATAGACAAGGCATTAAAATTTTCAAAAGTTGTGCCTGTATTCCAATTGCTATATTCAGGAATATAAGTATCTAGACATGAATTTCCGCTCGCATTTTCGGACATTGCAACAAATTCTTTATTTTCAGGAGTTCCGCAATTGTTTATTTCTAATTCACTCCAACCATCATTTCCCCAATTCGAGAAAAAAGGTTTAGCTGATATATAGGCAATAGTAGGCGGATTGTCTTCGGTGCTACAAGAATTTTCCTCGCACGCATCATAAATCGCCTGATTAAAAGCACTTGTATTGCAATTTCCAGCAGGGCAATTAGATTCTGTCTTTGCGGTTTGCCAAATTTCTAATGTCGGCTGTGCTTTTCTAAAACAATCTCCGTCTAATTTTCCTATGAATGGAAAGACATCGGTAGGAACTCCATAATCTACATCATCGCACCAATAGGTAGCCACTTCCCAGCCAGTTGCTTCATCCCAAGAATAACTACTTCCGTTGTTAACATAATTAATTGTGTCTTCGCAATTAGAAGCTCCGCAATTTATAAAGCTAAAATTTGTTTGATTTTCTGAATTGTTGAAATTAGAATAAGTCGGCTTAGGCTCTGTATTCCAATCATTATAACTAGGAATGTAAGTATCTCAGCACCAATTATTCTCCGTGCCGACTTTACTAACGAATTTTTTATCAGGAGTAGCCGAAGTAGACGAAATTCCATCACAATGATTTATTGTTATCTCTCCCCATCCAGTTGTAGAATTCCAATCTGACTTAAATGGAATATTTGGCATATTAGCAGATGTAGGTAGTTCATCAGCGGTGCTACAATTACCACCTTCACAACTAGTATATAGATATTGTCTAAATTCAGGGCTATCTTCAATAGTGATTCCTGAACTAATCCAAATTTCAAGTGTAGGTTGGGCTTGCTTAAAACAAGTTGAGTCTCCGTCTTCTTCTAATTTACCTGTAAATGGAAAAATAGTTGTAGGTAAAGTTTCTTCATTATATATAGAGCCAGCACACCAATTTATCTCAGCACTCCAACCGCTTGTATCATCCCAAGTATAATTAGAACCTTCTAAATTATAATCAGATTTATCAGAACAATAACCACTAGAATTACATGCTGGTGAAGTTATAAAAAAAGCATCATCATTTTCTACCCAGTTATTATTTTCTAATATAGCAAAAGAACTTTTAGATTCCCAAGTCTCCCAAGTTGCTACATCATAAGGTGGTCGCCACATATAAATACACCAGCCAGCATCGCTTCCTAAATACTTTTGAACAGGAATATAAGCTCCTAATTTTTGATTTGCATCGCTAGGAGCATTGTCTTCATCAGCAACATCGCAATAAATTGGTTCGCAATCTCCCCAGCCGTTTATTCCCCAAGCTCGGTCTAATCCATCAGCACATCCAGTCGTATTTGAACTCACTGCACATTGTCCGTTATTATAAGCAAATTTATTTCCAGCATAAGGAGATTGTTCTACTGAATAAGTCTTTACACTTTCATTGCAATTTAAAATCTTCCAAAGTCCCGGTTGTTGTGGTGCTGTAATATAAGGTTTTTCGTCATAAGCAGGTAGAGTTTCTTCTGTGTTAACTCCTTCAACTTCATTGATACCAAAAGGCTCAGGGAGACAATATAAACAAGCAGATAAAACTCCTGTTGCTCCGTTGTTTGTTCCATTTAATTTAGTTTGATAACTAGCGGGGCATTTTTGTTCGGTAGGATTTTCACTAGCCCAGTCTTCACTTGGATAATGATTGTCTAGACACCAATTTGGAGAGGCGGTATCGCTCCAACTTCTACTATCGTTATCCCAAGTTCGTTTCCAACTGGGGGGAGATTTATGAGCTGGCTCTGTGTCTTTACAGTAATTATTAGAATTAGTATCACAATCTGCTCCAATTTCAGTAGCTAATAAGTATGTAAAAGTATCAGAACCACCGTCTGGTTCTGTCATTGTAGTAAATTTACTGCCTGCTTGTGCCTTAAAGTAAGTATTGTTTAATTCTTCTTTTTCTCCTATTTCATAATCAGTATGATCAAAAGGTGGGATCCAGCAATAAAAACATTCTGCCGTGTTATTTAAAATTTCTACATATCCTGTTTTACAGCTATCATTATTAATGCGGTTTTCGTAATTTAATTCTTCATTTAATAAAGCTGGTAAATTATTATCTTCACCACAAAAACTTTTTTTACATTCAGAAATTTGTCCAGAATTTTCTCTAAATCTATAATATCCAGTAGGGCATCCAAAAGAAAGATTGTCATATTGAGACGGGGGAGTATCATCAGGAAGAGATTGTAATGTTGTATCCTTATCATAAGGATCATAGCACTCACCAGTATTAAAATTATACCAAGCCCAAGAAGAGCCATCCATTGAGCAAATACTTTGATCATCTATGTTATCAATATCACAGAAAAAACCTTTTTCGCCCGAGCCATTATTATTTTCGTCAAATCCTCCATCTCCATCGAAGGAGCAATATAAACCGTCATTTTCTGTAATATAACAAGAATCATCAGTCTGAGTTGTTGGATAACTTTCTTCTTGTGGGCAAGCTGTGTCTGTGTTTAGTTCTCTTCCTCCATTGGTATTTACTCGCCATATATTTCCATTTAAGCATTCTCTATAATTTTGTTTAACTTGTAGTGGAAAACAATCTACACATTTCCAACGATTAGTATCATTATGCCAATAAATTGCTTTATGTTTTGCACAATTTCCATCTTCTCCACATTCGTCTTCTGAAATCCATGGAGTTCCTTCTCTTTCAGCATCATAGCCACAATTACTCCCAGCACATAACAGTTCAGGAGCTGAATTAGGATCAGGAAAACATTCATCCGAGCATTTTTCTGTCTGGTGTATTTCACAAGGACCACAAGGATATCCTGAAACTGAGCCACCTATTCTAACAGTGCTAAAAGTTTCATTATCAGAACTTTGAATAGTTTCTTCACATTCAGCACCATCCCATTCTGCATCAGCTACACAAACATAATTATTTGCTGTTCCATTCCAAGATAAAGTTTCTCCTTCTCCACAAGCTATGGAAACTCGTCTTTGGCATTCCCAAGCAGAAGCATCATAGTTAAATTTTGCTCGCATATCAGTTGAGCAATTTATTTTTCTATCTTGATTAGGAATACAATCTCCATTTGCATTTTCTAGCATATCTCCAAAACATTTTTTTAGACTTTCAAAAGCACGGCATTCCCAGATTTGTTCCTCTGCATTAAATACTTTTATGTCAGTTTTATTTTCACATTCTAATGCTTCAAACTCAGTATTTTGAACAGAGGCTTCTACTTCTGCTGGATTGTGGTGAGAAAAATAAACAATTTGTCCTTTTCTTAAACTATTAGCTCCTATTAAAACTTGTTTTATAGAAATAGCATCAGTTGTTGTCTGCGGATTTAGAATCACGAATCGGCCATCTTCTGTTTTGAATAAAATACCTAAATTAGGCAATCCACCTGACATATTTTTTATAAAATCTAAAATTTTATTTTGATTTATATTTTTGGGTAAATCAACACTCGTAGTAAAATAATGATTTGATAAATAGTTAGCTGTTTCAGATAAACTGGATTTTTCATAGCAACTAGGAGAAATAGTTTCTTCTGTTGCACAGAATTTTTTAGTAATTACATTTTTTGACTTAGCACAAGGAGATGTTTGTTCGAATTGATATGCATTTTCTCGCATGTTTTTAGAATTATCGTCTAAGGCTCTTTTGTGTTCATTGACGACACACATTATTAGTCCCTTAGTTCTAACAGATTCAGGTAGGAAATCATGCGAAACATTTAGAGCAGGGCTGTCTAAATAATAATATCCACCCATAAAAGCTGATAAAATCATTAAGAGAAAAATTTGCATGTAAATAAACCTTTTTTTATTGGTGATTGATTTTGCTTTTCTATACTCGTCATTGCGAACCTCTTTTGCGATAGCAAAGTGTGCCAATCTCATGATGGAGTTAACTACTCATGAGATTGCTTTGCTCACTTCGTGAAACGGCTCGCAATGACGAGTCTCGGGATTAGGTCTATCACCACTCTCCTTGCGGAAGAAGTCGTGCGTAGCACGGGGGAGGGGTAAAAAAATCTCTTCCTATAAAAGCTAAAAATAATAAAATTACTCCGTCCTCAATATGTTATTGTAGGGGCATCCCTTGCGGGTGCCCGTGACTCGGTCTACCATGCATAAGGGTATTTATTTTTTTTCTACCTTTGTCTGTATTGTAGCGCTTCTAATAGTCCTTAATTCTGGCGGAATAATTAGTTTTTCATTTTCCTCAATCTCAG